>NZ_JACJDR010000012.1:0-167515 GCF_014163655.1 Pseudoalteromonas sp. SR45-1
CGAGTTATGAATTTGACTTACTGTCAGAGGTAAATAATTTAAATCTTTTTGATTTCTACCGAAATCAAATAATCCCGTTACTCTTGCATGTAATTTCCCTAAAACAAATATATTACTCATTAACACTTCGGGAGACTTCATGAACTCTCTGGGAGATTTAAAGCCATCTTTCACACATTTCATTCTTGAATTATGCACTTGTAATGTAACTAAAATTTCTGATAGATAATCACCAATTTCAGGTTCACCTGAATGTATGCAATCTCTAAAGATAGTTCTATGGCTATTTGGTAACTTCGGTAATTCTTGGTTTAATTCTGAGGTGCATTTATCATTTTCTTCGTTTTCTCTTCTATATGCTTCTAACAATAATTTTGCACTTAATTCCAAGTAATTAGTCAGTTCACTTAATACTTCAGGTAGGAATGCTTTAGATGCAATAAAGTCGCGCTCTTTCTTTTTTTTGTCATTGTATTGAGTTGTATATAGGGCTATAAAACTAGCTAACAGTGCTATTAAAGCTGCATTTAAAGTTTGCCAATCTTTAAGTACCTTAATTAAACCCTCTAAACCATTATAGAACAAAGGTTCTACAAACATAAAACCTATATATAATGCTATTACTGAGCCCGATGAAATATAAAAGAATATTCCTCTTACTATTTTCATTAAAATACCTCTTTATATTCCATAAGTTATTTTTCGTGTTTAACTATCACTTTTAAATTTTTAATAATTTATAAAAAGTGACAGTAAAATATAAATAATAATAGCCTTTACTGTTGTTTATTTAATACCACTGGCCTGTTTTAAATTCGAAATAAACTTTTCAGTTATTTAATTTTTTATCAAACGCCTCAGCCAACTTTTCAGTTTCACTAAAAACAGTATTCCAATATTTTATACGCGTGTCTGCATCAAGATCGGTAAAGTCATTTCTGTCTGGAATTTTTCCGTACGGTAAGCTTGCTATAAATTCTTTTGATGGAGTGATCATTACCACATTATCGTAATTAAGTGGTGATACTTTACGTTTTAAATTTTTATCGAACCACCCTGCTTTTGGCTCACTATTAAAATGCGGATATAAAATTAAGCCTGGGTTATTAATTTTTAAATCAAAGTGGTAATCAATTATTCCGCCATCGCGATATATTCCTTGCGGCGAGCCTTCAATATTTTTTATGCCTTGCATAACAAGTGGTATTGAACCCGATGCAAGTAACGCGTCTTTTAAATTATTTTGAGTAAGCGCTATGCTTTGCGTTTTAAAATTGTAGGTGTCGGTAATTGATAAGTCACTTGTTGCTGGGCCAAATATAAAGCGCTCATACTGTGAGCCTAATAATTTTCGGTTAACGCGGTTTAACATATAACTTTTTGACAAGCCCATAAGTTGTATAAGTTTATTTTCGCTGGCAATAAAGCCATTCGATTTTGCTACTATAAAGTGCGCTTTAAATATTGGGTTATTTATAATTTCGGTTACGCCGTTATCGCCAAAAACATCTTCAAGTAATGCGCGCGCTTTTATTGTGATTTCACTTGGTGTAGGTTTATTACTTGAATATCGCGTTTGCGAATACGATTTTGCTAAGCGCTCAATCGCAGCAACAGGATCGTTTTGTGCAAAACACGCAGAGCGAAAAGCGCCAGCAGATGAGCCAATTAAATTAAGTGGTTGGGTACGGCTTTTAAAAAATTCACCAAAAATATATTTATCTAAGCCAAATAATGTAAACCATTTAGGACCGCCACTTGCACCTAAAAAAGAGGTAAAAAGTTCAGGTTTAAAGCCCTGTTCGTTAATAATTTTAGCCGCTGTTTTCCCTGCGTGAATCTCGATCATCTAAAAAATTGTGCCTTTATTTTGGTTGCTATAGTTTTCTTACAATACTGAAAGTGAATATTTATGCAAATCAAAAAGCGACTTTATGTTGCCATAAAACCGCTTTTTATAGTTAAGTGTGCTGAATTAGTCCCAAATGCCGTCTTCGCATTTACCCTGTACTTTTACATCTTTTACTTTAAATTCGGGCTCTAAACCTTTGTCTCTTTGTGCGTGGTAATCGCTCGTAACAGACAAAATAGTCGGCGTTAACAGTATAATAGCGATAACGTTAACCACTGTCATTAACCCTAAGGCAATATCGGCTAAATCCCAGACTTCTTTTAATGTGGCCGATGCGCCCCACAACATCATTGATAAATAAAGCAAAGTGTAAATGCCGCGCCCTACTTTGTTGTCGAGCTTAAATAAGTGCAAGTTGCTCTCTGCATAGGCGTAGTTTGCCACTACCGATGTAAAAGCAAATAAGGTTATAGCGGCTGCTACAAAGTAAACACCACCTTGTGCTAAATGAGCGGTCATCGCGCTTTGTGTTAAACGAATGCCTTCCATTTCACCGCTTATGTCTATATCGGCTAATAAAATGATCACCGCGGTACAGCTACACAGTACTATTGTATCGAAAAATACGCCTAGCATTTGTATGTAACCTTGCGTTACAGGGTGATTAGGTATTGGGCTGGCACTTGCTGAAGCATGCGGCACACTACCTGCACCGGCCTCATTAGAATATAAACCACGTTGAATACCGTTTTTAATGGCAGCGCCCATTGCACCGGCGCCTGCTTCTTGTAAACCAAACGCTGATAAAAATATATCTTTAAGCATGGCGGGTACTTGCGGGAAATTTATAATCGTAATAATTACCGCAGCAAGTACAAACACAATGCCCATTATTGGCACAACACGCTCTGCAAACCGGGCAATTGCTTTAAAGCCACCGAGTATAATTGAGCCGGCTAGCACGGTAATAACCAGGCCTGAATAAAATGTAGGAACTTCAAACGCGTAATTAAGTGCGTCGGTAATTGTGTTCGTTTGCATTGCGCTAAACGTAAAGCCGTAACCTAAAAACAAACACGCAGCAAACACAATTGCAAACGCCCGGCTACCCAAACCTTGTTGAATATAATACGCAGGGCCCCCTCTAAACTCGCCGCCACTATCGCGCACTTTATATACTTGCCCAAGTACACTTTCGGCAAAGCCTGTAGCCATACCCAATATGGCTATTACCCACATCCAAAATATAGCGCCGCTGCCGCCAAGTGAAATTGCAACCGCCACACCGGCTAAATTACCGGTACCTACCCGTGCACAAAGCCCTGTACACAACGCTTGAAATGATGAAATGTCGTCTTTTTTACATTTGCTACTGCCTTTTAAAAGGCTAAACATATGTTTAAATTTAAGTATTTGAATTGCTTTTAGTCGTACTGAAAACCATACCCCCGTAAACAAGAGTATATAAATAAGTACCTGGCCTTCTCCCCACAAAAGGTTGTTTACGCTTTTGACGACGGTATCGAACATTGCTAATTCCTTCTTATATTTTTTATATTAATACCCTTTTTTGGGTATAACGGCTTTTGCTTGCGACATCGACTAAAAATTTAATGTAAATAAGGCAGCTAAGCTGCCTTAAAACTATACATTATTTATTTTGCAAATGAACTCCTGCAATCATGCACCTAACTGAGCCACCAGCCGACTCAATAGTAGGTATAGGTAATGGCACAAGCTTAGCCGTTTTTTGTATAACTGTTATTTGTGCCGGTGTAAGTGCATTAAACGCAGTTTGCGATAAGGCTAAAATACGACCATTTTTACCTTGTAGTTCAATAGCATTGCCACAAAAGTTATTAATTTGCTCAAGCGTTAAATCGATAACTTGATGATGGCTTTTCAAAAAATGTTTAGCTAACTGTGCACGTTGTTCAATTGGCACCATATTTAAACTGATCATTACAAATTTTGTAGCAATACACATTAAAACATTAGTGTGATAAACCGCAGTTCCTTGCTCGTCATATGCGTTAAACACTATGGGTGATAGTTTTAATTGCTCACATATTGTATTAACCACCGACTTGGTAGTTCTTTTTGATTCTACCGCGTAAGCGAGTTTATTTTGATGATCGATAACCAGTGAACCAGTGCCTTCAAGAAATGAATTTTCTTTCGATAAAAATGAATAATCAGTCACTGAAGACACTTTATAGTGATCCGTTAAAAAATCAATAATATCTTTTCGATATTCTAACCTTCTGTTTTCTACAAACATTGGATAGATTATTAATTGGCCACTTTGATGAGTTGAAAACCAATTGTTAGGAAAAACTGAATCGGGAGTGTGTGTTTGCTCATCTTCAAAAAGGTGAACTGTTACCCCTTCATTTTTTAATATTTGTACGGCATTAGTCACTTCTTTAAATGCTTGTTCACTTTGATTTTGTGCTAAGCATTCACTTTGAAATGCGTTATCGAGCATTGTATGTGGGTTAGATGTAAAGTGATGTGGCCTTACCATCACTACAGCATTGGGGGCTTGGTTTACTTCGCTCATGCCACGTGCTCTTTTACTAATGGTTGCTCACTAAGCACTGAAAATAAATTACGAGGGTCCGCTTGTTGTGTAATTAAATCAAGCAAAGCAAACTCGCCCGTTTTAATTAACTCATCGCGTATAAATACCAGTGCTGTAAAGTCTTCGCTCGCAAAGCCAACACCGTCAAAAATGGTTAATTCATCTTGGCTAGTACGCCCAAGCGACTGCTTATTAATAACTTTATGAAACTCAGTTACTGTAAAGCTTGGACTCATTTGTTGAATTTCGCCCTCTATTCGAGTTTGTGGCTCGTATTCAACAAATACATTAGCACGCTCAAGCAATCTAGCATCTAACTCTGTTTTACCTGGGCAATCACCACCTATGGCATTAATGTGCACACCTTGTGGGATCATGTCATTTGTTAAAATAGTGGCGTTAGTTTTATCAGCAGTACAGGTAGTGATAATATCTACCCCTTTTACTGCCTCTTGTACACTATTACAAATAATCACGTTTAACCCGCATGCACTTAAATTAGCAAATGCTTTTTTAGAGGCGCTTTTATCTATATCGTATAAACGAATATGCGTAATACCTAGTACCGCTTTAAAAGCGAGTGCCTGAAACTCTGATTGAGCACCGTTGCCTATTAAAGTAAGGGTTGTTGAGTTTTTAGGTGCTAAATATTTAGCTACCATTGCAGAAGTTGCGGCTGTACGTAGTGCTGTTAGTAAACACATTTCGCTTATCATAACCGGATAGCCACTATCTACATCGGCTAAAATACCAAATGCAGCGACTGTTTGAAGTTCTCTAAAGGTGTTTTTTGGGTGACCATTTACATATTTACAGCTGAACATTTGGCCATCACTCACTGGCATTAGCTCTATTACACCCTCTGGTGAGTGTGCTGCATAGCGAGGTGACTTATCAAACTCAGTCCAACGGGCAAAGTCGGTTTCTAATTTATGTGTTAGATCTAGCAAAACGTTTTCGACCCCTAAGCTATTTATAAGCTTAACCATTGCCTGAACGCTAACAAATGGAACGCCTTGTTTTGGCTGTGCTATAAAATGACTCATGCTGAAACCTCTTGAATAAATGTATTAGTTAATTTAAAACAAGTTTAACGAGGCTACGTGCTATTTAATATGGCAATTAATTACACAAATAGTACTAATTTTTATCATTTTGCTATCCAGTTATGTACAATTTATGTATTTTGGTCAGTAACTTCTTTTAAAGGTTTGATTTATGACTCCTTACATTTATGACTCTCTTGATAATGCTTTAATAGCTGAATTACGAAAAGACGGCCGCGCTTCTATTTCAGCTTTAGCCGGTTCTTTAAATGTATCACGTGGGACAGTGCAAAATAGATTAGATAGATTAGTTAGCTCAGGCGCTATATTAGGGTTTACTGTACGCGTTCACGAACACATAGAAACAGAAGCCGTGCGCGCAATTATGATGATAGAAGTCGTTGGTAAATCTACCTCACAAGTAATTAAAACAATGCGCGGAATACCCGAGCTTATAAAATTACACACCACCAATGGTGCATGGGATTTAGTTGCAGAGCTTCAAGCTGCAAATTTAAGTGAGTTTGATGGAGTGCTAAGGCAAGTACGTGAAATTGACGGTATTTTAAATAGTGAAACAAGCATATTACTTTCATCAACTTAAGTTATTTTTAATATTTAAAGAATACTTAAATGAAGAATATTTAAATGACACCCATTTAAATTTTTAAAAATTGAGGGGTTAATAAATATACAAACTAGGGTGGGTGTCATTTAAATAAAAGGCATTTAAATGAATAATACTGCAACTTTTAGTCGCAGTATTATTCATGATTTGGGTATCCAATTTGCTTAATTGTAACGATACTCGCTTTGTGAGTAGTTATGCGTATTGCTGATCTCAAATTGGCTTTGCTGCGCTAAATAAGACCGACCTGCAGCTAAGCCTAATTTATGATCAAAACGTAAATCGTTATTTGAACTACCTAATAATTTGCTATGCAGTTTTTCGTCTGCAAAAATTTGTATTATTTCTACATCATTTGGTGGATTTGCAATAAACTCAAGCTCATCTAAATACGCTTTTTCGTGCTGTATTAAGTAGTCCAATGTTTTTGGACAATAGCCTGATGCTATAGCAAATGTTCTTAGCTTTTGTACCCATGCAGATTGCGCTTGAAAATTAGCGTCAACCGTTCTTATTACAACAATTTTACGAGCACCTCGGTTGTAAGCTTCACGCACGGGAAGTGGAGCGGCTAAACCGCCGTCTAGATAAAAATCGCTCTGTGCTTGTTCTTCAACAAGATGTGTTTCATTCGCTGCTTTTGCGTTTAACCAAGGTGTTAACTTTACACCTTGTTTGTATAAAAACGGGAGTGCGCTAGAAGCCTTTAACAAATCACGCCATTGCCCACTATCACCTGTAGGCGATAAGTAATAAGCTTTTCTGTCTCGTGCGTTTGTTGCTGTTATAAGTAGTTCACGCTCACCTAAACTAGTTTTCGCTGTTTTGAAATCTATAGCTCTGTTTACTTCAGTGGTTTTGTCAAAGTACCAATCTAAATCAACTATATGCTTACCCACTAATCCGCGACCAAGCTGAAAAAAACGCTTATTACGCGAAAGTCCTCTAATCAGGCGTTTAGCGTAGCCTTTTTGACGCGCTAAGTAGCTAGTTAAGTTTTGCGAACCCGCTGAAGTACCAATAAATAAATCAAATGGGTCATAGCTTTGCTCTAACCAAGCATCAAGTACGCCAGCTGTGAATATCCCTCGCTGCCCGCCACCTTCAGCAATCAGAGCAACTTTTGGCTGCGCTGTTTTGTTAACTGAATTAGCTGTTGCGGTGTTTAGAGAGTTCACGGTGTACCTGCCTTTAATTTTATGATGTCTGGTTTAATAGCTACATTATAAAAAACAAAAGTGATATCTTAAAATTGATTGTTTAAATCAGTTCAATTGAAAAAACAGAACGGTATATAAAGCAAAATATTTACTAAAAATAGCAATCAAATTTACTTTGAATATTTAAATAACAAATACAGACATCACTTAAAGTTAATAAAATGAGTTAAAAAAGTTTAACTTTTGATGATGTCTGTATATTAACAAGCCCAGAGTGTACGCTTGCTTAACTAACTATATTTTAGTGTTTTATTTCCATTAAAATTTCGAGTGCACGGTGGCGTTTTTCACTATCGAATACATCATTGGTAAATATAAACTCATCAACTTCTAGCTGTTTAGCTATCATCTCTAACTTGTGTTTAATACTTACATGTCCGCCTACTACGCTTAGACTTAAAAAATTCTCTACATGAGCGCGCTCTTGTTCGCTCCATAACCCGTCCATGCTTTCAACAGGCGGTTTTAGCCACAGCTCATTACCGCGTATAAGTTCGAGTACACGTTGCTTAGAAGTAGTCGATAAATATTGCGCTTCATCGTCGGTATCTGCAGCCACTAAAGGCAGTGCAAGCATTACGTATGGCTTATCAAGTACGCTTGATGCTTTAAATTCGCGCTTATACAACGCTATTGCATCGTGCACAAAGCGCGGTGCAAAATGCCCTGCAAATACATACGGTAACCCTTTTTGCGCCGCTAGTTGCGCGCTAAATAAACTCGAGCCTAATAACCAAATCGGAACGTTTGTGTCCTCCCCCGGTATAGCACGTATAAGGTGCGTACCATTGTAAGGACCTAACAATGTTTGCAGTTCAGTTACCTCACCTGGGAAATTTTCTGCGCGGCTCATATCGTTGTTTAATGCACGACTCGTTACAGGATCGCTACCTGGGGCACGCCCTAGCCCTAAATCTATTCGCCCTGGATATAAGCTCTCTAATGTACCAAATTGTTCAGCAACAACTAATGGGGAGTGGTTTGGCAGCATAATACCGCCTGACCCAACGCGTATCTTTTTGGTATTACCTGCAATGTGACCAACCAAAATTGAAGTGGCCGCACAAATTATACCTGGCATATTATGATGCTCAGCAAGCCAAAAACGGTTAAAGCCAAGCTCATCAGCACGTTGAGCGTATTTAGTACTTTTATGAAGAGTGTTAGTAACGCTGTCCCCTTTGATCATGGGGGCAAGTTCTAATAACGAAAAAGGAATGGAATTCAACAAAATAGCAGCTCCTAAAAATGCATGCTAACAATGTATTACATCATTAGCATAAAACACTTAAATGGGTCTTCTATTAGGTCAATTCAAGTTACGCAGTGGTATTAGAGCAAAATAGGTATATGTTATTTTGCTCTAAGGTATTCAAGCAAGCTGTGCATCACGTTGGCGCAGCTTTTTATAGCCTTCTGAATCCACGCCTTTTTTCCAATACCCTGAGGAAACAATATTACCGCGTGGTATATTAAATTGCTCTGTTAGCAGTGCTTTTGCT
Source organism: Pseudoalteromonas sp. SR45-1 (assembly GCF_014163655.1). Lineage (NCBI taxonomy): Bacteria > Pseudomonadati > Pseudomonadota > Gammaproteobacteria > Alteromonadales > Pseudoalteromonadaceae > Pseudoalteromonas > Pseudoalteromonas sp. SR45-1. The sequence continues at coordinate 8,833 of NZ_JACJDR010000012.1, forward strand.
TTACGAACAAGCCCAGCTTCCAATGCCATAAATACAATGGGAGGCTCTGCTGTAATGTGCAAATTTTGAAGCGCGCTAAGTAGCGCTTCGTCAGCATTGTCGGTAACAAGCCAATTAACATCGCGGCTTGTTTCTAAATCAATAATGTCTTTTTCGGTGGGTACATGTACAAAGGCATCAATTTTTGAAAATAAAGGTAATTGCTGTATATACCCCTTTATTGCATTTACCGAAGTTAAATCCCCTAGCAACACATAATGCGAATGCCCATAATTATCTAGCTTTTTAGGGCCTGGGCCTGCAATACCTACCTCATCACCTACTTTTGCAATTTTAGCCCAGTCAGTTGCCGGACCTTGGTGCATATTTATAACAAAATCAAGTGTTAACGCGCCTGTTTGTGCATCTACATGCCTTATTGTGTAAGATCGCATACACGCTGTTTTTAAGTTAAAATCTACTTCACCATTTTTTGGGATCAGTACTTTTACATAGTTACCAATGTGCTGTGAGGTTAAGTCGTTAAAATCATCAGAGCCTACAACAATGCGTTGTAGGTGTGGTGTGATTTGCTGCGTACTTAATATGTTAGCTTTGCGAATTTGTTTACCCATGCATTACCTCGTTTTACAAAACTTGGACTTTAATACCAACTTGCATAAATCTTTGATCAATTTAACAAATTAAATAGACCCCATATATAAGCAGATTGGTATAATAATTGTCTGCTATAAAAGCAGACATTGCACAACGCCCCATTGGTTGATAAAATCAACTATAACAAATTGATTGACTTTGTCAACTACATTGAGAGTTTTATGAATACACCTTTATCAAATACGCTGTTTGAATTGATGCAAAATTACCGCGTCACAATTCGTGAAGCAATTAACGCAGGCGAACTTGGTATTAATGCTATGCACGTACGCTGCATACATATTATTGCGAACGTAAATAACTGTACGGCTAACGATATTGTTACTAAAACGCAGCGCGACAAAGCGCAAATAGCACGTTTAATTAAAGATCTTATTGGCTTAAATTTAATAAATAAACAGGCAAGTGAGCACGATAAGCGCTGCTTTATTTTGTCGCTCACAGAGCAAGGTAAAGTTCTTTTTGATAAGTTATTAGCCTCAGAGCAGAAAATAAATAATCAAATGTGTAAAAACTTAAACCCTCAGAAAATCAAAGACTTTTTAGATATCGCACAGCAAATGATCAAAAATATGGATTGATCGGTTATACATTTCTTGGCATAACTTACACAAAACGCATATACTGTACACTTATACAGTATATGCGTTTTAGGTTGTGTTATGTTTGTAATTCCCATTTATATAGAAGCAGGCGTGTGTGGCTTTGAATCGCCCGCAGCGCAGTACACCGAGCTAGGTGTAACCCTTGATGAGCTTTTAATAAAGCACCCAAATGCTACCTTTATTGGCCTAGCATCGGGCAACTCTATGCAAGAAGTCGGAATTTTTGAAGGGGACTTATTAGTTATCGACCGTGCAGAGCCTGCAGAAAATGGTGACGTTATTGTTGCTAACTTAAATGGTCTTTTTGTATGCAAGCTGCTTGATAAAACCAATGCGCGGCTGCTTTCAGCTTCTTCTTTACATAAGCCTGTACAACTAACCTCTGCAGACGAGTTTCAGCTCGAAGGCGTAGTAACGCTATCAATAAGAATGCACAGGCAAAGCCCAGAGTTACTAAAATGTATGCCTTAGTTGATGCTGTGTCGTTTTATGCCAGTGCCGAAAAAGTATTCGACCCTGCTATTCGATCCAAACCCGTGGTTGTACTTACCAATAACGATGGCTGTGTATGCGCTATTTGCCCTATTGCTCGGCGCTTAAATATTCCTAAATTTGGCCCGTACTTTAAAGTTAAGCATTTACTTGAGCAAAACAACGTTGTTATTCGCTCTAGTAATTACGAGCTTTATGCTGATTTAAGCGACAAAATGATGAATATCATCGCTCGCTTTTGCGATACACAGCACATATACAGTATTGATGAATCGTTTTTGCACTTTGATGGCTACACATCATTAATTAAAGACTGGCATGAATACGGTCATACAATAAGGCGCACAGTATGGCGCGAAACAAAGCTTCCTGTAGGTGTAGGTTTTGGCCCGACCCCTACTTTAGCAAAAGCCGCTAACCATGCCGCTAAAAAGCTCAGTGGTTTTAATGGTGTTGCAGTAATAAATAGCGAACAAACTCGCCAAGCTATTTTACAAAGAATGAGCTGCGAAGATGTGTGGGGGATAGGCCGCCGGCTAGCTAAAAAACTTAAAATAATGAATATACACACCGCCTGGGATCTTGCTCAGCAAAACCCTAGAGCAATGCGCCGTGCATTTAGTGTGGTTGTTGAACGCACAGTAAGCGAGCTTAACGGGATAACATGTTTAAATTGGGATGATGTACGACAAGATAAGCGGGAGATTTATTCAACCCGTAGTTTTGGAGAGCGCATATGTGAGCCAACAGCACTTAAAACAGCGCTAATTAACCATGTAACCACAGTGGCTAATAAATTAAGAGCGCAACACTCGCTCACTCACCAGCTTTATATTTTTGCAGCCAGTGGCGCGCACGAAAATAGATATTATAAAAAGTCTTTTGTGTATAAGTTCCCCTCACCCACTAACGACACCTGCGTGATGGCTAATGCTGTATCTGAGGTATTTAATAAGATTTACCAACCCGGTATACGGTTTTATAAATGTGGTGTGGGTGCGGTAGAGCTAATATCAGAACAGTTTCAGCAAAATGACTTATTTAATAAAAGCCCTGATAATCCAAAACTTATGCAATGCTTAGACACAATTAACAATCGATACGGAAAAGGAATGCTAAGCCTTGCAAGTAGTAAATTAAATGACCGGTGGCACATGAACCGTGATTTTTTGTCGCCGCAGTACACTACGCGTTGGCGCGATATCCCTAAAATATACTGCGAATGATTTGCTACTTACTACTTACTAGATGCTTTATTTACTCTCATCTGCTTTTTTAAATGTGCACTCTACATTGGGTTCGCTCAATGTGTATTTGAGTGTGTTATCAGCTAAAAATTTGATACTTTGACTGATTGTTTTTTCGTTTGCTGGGCTTTCACAACGGCTCATTCTTAAGCCGTTTTCAAGGCCATCACTTTTATATTTAAGCGTGCTGGTTATAAAGCAAAAGTTTGGTTTTTTAATGGTTCGGGTACCATTGTGGAGCGATCCAAATACAATTTGCTCACCAAGTTTAAAACCAGCACTTAAATCACTTTCATCTGTCAAACTCAAATTGCTGTTAACGCATAACCCTGAGTTGCTCGACACAACTTCGTAGGCTCCCAATTTTGACTTTAAAAGCGGTATAAATCGTGTTTTATTACTCGGCTCAGAAAAAGCATTTGCACTTGTAAAAGCGACAGTTAATAAAGCGAGTGTTAAATATTTCATTTCGTGGGTGTATCCTCGTGAGTCAGCGTGTTAAATAATAGCAAAATGCCTAATCACTTAGCTTTTATAACTTTTAACAACTATAACAGAGATTTACTATAAAAGGAGAGAAGTCGTATTCAGGAACCAAGACGCGAGCAGCTAAGGGAGCTTTGCTCGACTATTACTAATTCTTACATGTGTGTAAGCCAGTAAGATAACGCAAGAGCAATTACCGATCCCATTAGGTTACAAACCTCGTGCCGCGAATAAATCCCTTAGATTGAACACATTTAAATCCACAAAGATTCATCCTAGATACTGCATTACAAACCATTTTGCTGTTAAGTACTTTAGTTAATACGTACTTAAACAACAAAACGATTTATATCAATGCGCTTACTTGTAGGGAAATTAAACTCATTAAATTGTTTAAATAGCGCACAAATTACTATTTATTTTATTGCCAGTACTTTGCAAATAATAAAGGGTAGCTTTGCTTTAAAAACTTAGGTTTGTCTTTAAAACGTTTGCCTTTGGGTTCATCGCTGCCTGATGGAATAAACGGTAATTCGTCTTCGCTGCGTTCTTCAAATAATAAACCGGCTATTAAATCATACTCATCAATATACGGGTAAGGCTGCTCATTTAAGTAATAAACAGGTGTACACTGCGCTAACGAATCAGCATTTTCTAAAGCGTTTTCGAAAACTGTTTTACCACGCGAAATTAACCAACATCTAAACTCGCTAAAACCGTAATCGTCGTTACATCCAGCCATCACAAAAGCGGCACCAAATAAATCCCAGGTAAAACACTTGCGCATATGTATGCCAAAATGCTTATCAAAATCAATAAGGTGTTGATCGCTTAAATCATTAAGTTTAGTTTTTAGGTTATCGCTCACACTTTGCGGATCGAGCCCTAAATCAGGCGTTGTTACTAATTCCCAAAAAGCCTGTTCTGTTAACGCTGCCATTATAAAATCTCTTTTACTCGGCCAACTTGACCATCTTCTAAACGTACTTTAATGCCGTGTGGATGATTTGGTGATTTTGTTAAAAGGCGCTCAACCACACCCTCAGTTAATGTGCCGCTGCGTTGATCTTCTTTTAATACAATATTTACTGTGGTACCTGGTGAAATTTGCGAACGCGTAGGAACAGCCATAATTTAAACCCTAAAAATAATTTATCTAATTATAACGTCCATGTGCTATCAAACCAACAAAAGCTCTGTTAATTGGCGGAAAATGAAATCTGTGCTGGTTTTGCGTTCAACTTAATACTAGTAAGCTCTTTGAGTATTATATTTGTTAATTCGTTAAGTTGCGGTTTTGCACTTTCAAGGGCTATATCATCATTAAAATAGCATTGTACTTTTAACGTATTGGCCTCATTATTTAAATCAATGGTATGCGTTAGATAATCAAAACCAATTACGCTTTCTTTTATTGCTTCGCATGCATTAGTAAGTGCTAGTCTAATGTGCTTATCGCGCTGCTTTTGAGTTTTAGTCATAATATAAAGGTTACTTATTTAGTTTCTGCTTGTTGCTGTTTTTTAAACTCTTCGTAGTTAGAATCTTGTTTATCTAAGCATTCGTAATATTCTTTGTCAGCTTTATAGTTACACTCATCAAGGCGCGCCGATTGAACTTCATGAAAACGCGCATCAGAGCTACAACCTGCTAAAACACATAATCCAATAATAAGTAATGCGCTACTTTTTAGTTTATTGATAAACATTAAATTTCCTTACACTTTCTATATCGAAAAAGCGTTAAATTATTACAGTATTATTGTATATTAGCGCCATAAAATCTTAATCTCCAAAGGATCTATTTCTATGATGTCGCAGTTACAAAAGTTGTTTCAGCGTATAGACAAAAGCAAGATATTTCAATCATTTGTTATAGCTGTAATTATTGTTTCTGCCCTTACAGTAGGTGCACACACTTACTCACTACATCCTACCGTAGAGCTTGCTCTAAATTGGATGGACGTTGGCATTACTGCATTCTTTTTAATTGAACTAATAATCCGCTTTGTTGCAAGCAAAGGCATTAAAGACTTCTTTTCTAAGGGATGGAATATATTTGACACTATCATAGTATTGGGCAGTTTATACCCTGCTGCTGGCTCTACAATGTTAATAGCTAGGCTGTTGCGCATATTTAGAGTGTTACGATTGGTTTCGATGATCCCAGAGCTGCGCTTATTGGTTAACTCATTGCTTAAAGCCATTCCACAAATGGGTTATATAGCCCTATTAATGTTTGTTATTTTTTATATATACGCTGCAATGGGCAGCATGATGTTTGCTGAAATAAACCCCGTACTTTGGCAAGATGTTTCAATCTCCATGCTTACTCTGTTTAGGGTGGCAACGTTTGAAGATTGGACCGACATAATGTACGAAACAATGGCGGTGTACGAATTAAGCTGGATATATTACCTTACGTTTATATTCTTAACTGCATTTGTATTTTTAAACATGATGGTAGGTGCGATTTTAGAAGTAATGAGTGAGGAGCACCGAAATGCCCGAGAAGAGCTTGCGGATAACGATTCTCTACCTGCAACACAAGGTCAGGTAAATGAGCTACAACTTCAAATTGCAGAGCTTAAAGAGCTATTGAGTAACCGCAAAAACTAATCTGAGAAAAGTACTAAAGCACCCACTTAAAGTTTAAAAAGTGGGTGCAGCTTAAGTATTTAACTAAAACGAACATTACCAAAGAGCTTTAATTCTCCTCGTTATCAGATTTTTCATCCGTATCTTCAAAAGAAATAACGTTATCTACTTTCATTTTAAACGCATCAAAAAATGCGTTTTCTAATACCGAAATCACAGCTTGAAAAGTCGAAACATCCGTATTATCTAATTGCCCCTCTATAGGGATACGTGCAGCAACAAGTTTAGACTCATCGTTTTCGAGTATAGAGCCCAGTAAATCAACACTGCCTTCAAATATGGCCGTAAATATTCCATCGTCATCTTTTTCTATATCTTCGCGCCACGAGAACACACTCAAGTTTTGAACGCCCGCTTTTACATAACCATTTAAGTTATTGTCTTTAGCCACCAATTCCATAGCGCCATCAATGCCACCCGCTTCAATATCAAAAGGCGTGTATACCTTAAATACAGTATCGAGGTTTTTAACAGAGAAACGCTGTACCTCTGCGTTAAAATCAAAATTGGCTTGTTTACTAAAGGGATCTAATTTGCCATCAAACTTTAATGCGGCCTCCCCCATTAATGCACCTTCTACGCTTAGAGTAGTCACTAGTGTTTTTGATAGGTTTTGTGCGTTGGTTATATTTTCAATTCGAGCGTTGATATTTGATATAAAAGTGGGTTTTTCACCACTATTCGTTGAGTTAACTAAAGTTAACTTGCCTTGCTCAATTGTTAAGGTATCAATAGAAAACAGTACTAAATTATTGACGAGACCTACCCAAGTAGTTTCGTCTTTTACTTGTTTATTTTGCTCAGAAGCATTGGGGTCTTTATCATAAATAACTATTTTAGGGCGCGTAAACGCCATGTTTGTTACTAAATTCCCTTTTAAAAGGGCTGACCACGCAAGTGAAAAATCGAGAGTTTGAATACTCAGCAAAGGCTTAGGAGCTGAAGTTGCATCAACAGCATAAATTTCAACGTCGTCAATTGCGTAGGCACCGCGATATAAAAACAAATCTACGTCACCAACATGCCCAGTAACACCTTGTGTGTGTTTTAGCTGATAATTTACGTAGTGCTGAACTACATAAGGCGCGGCTATTCGCGTTAGTATAAGTAACACAACCAGCGCTATTACACCTTTAAGGTATTTGTCGTGAAATATTTTGGATGAAAAATGCATTGTAATTTCCTTTACTAAAAACGGGGGCCTTTTGACCTTTCAGGGTTAAATTTTTCTATATAAAGGGCTGCGTATGTTTAATATTTATTTTTATAAAGCACTTATGAAGATAGCCACACAACATAAACTCTGCTTTACCTAAAACCTAAACGTACAGCTACAAATTTAACCTAGAAGAATAAATAAGCCCTAGCTGAATTCTTTAATTAAGCAAATAAATAAACGTGTAAAAATTACTAATAATTGTAATTTAAATACCTGTTAGGAATAAAATTATAAACAAAGCAAAGCCATATAAGCTTAAAGCTCTAAACAACAGTTATTACAGCAAGGGATATACCACTATTCAAATACACAACTTAAGAAATGATTGCATACATATCTATTTACAATTTAGCTAACTAATAACCGGCGTTAGGTCGAATAAACCGCTTTCATCTACTAAAGTAAAATTAACGCAAACAAGAATAAAAATACATGAATCCTATTTTTTATATATTAGTTACCCTCTTTTTCACCAGTATTATTTGGTCTGTCATATTTTTAATGTCGTGGTATACGTTAGGTAAAAAGCAATATGCCATGCTTTGGACAATCGCATTTGCATTCTCTGCATGCCAATGGGCAACAATGTTGGCAGAACCATTATTTAACTCAAACACATTATATTGGATGTTAGGAAGTAGCTTCTCTGTAGGTTCAGTACTGCTAGGTACGTGGGGGCATTGCATTAGGGTAAACTCGGGTATAAAAATTCGCTATTTAATTATCTCAGCAATAGTTACTCTTGCTGCTGTCTATTATTTTACAGCTATATATGTGCATGTTGGCTTATTTATGTCCTTGTATGTGTATTATGATGTGATTTTACTTGTACTCAATGCAGTTATTATTTTCAGGCATAAACAAAAATCACTTCCTGCCGAAATAGGCGCTAGTATTACTTATACGCTATGTGGATTACTTTTATTTGTTGCAGCAAGCATAGCGTTACTGCAAGGCAGCCAAGTAAATGAAGAATATATAGCGCTGTATACATTAATTAATTTTATTACTGTCCCTACTGCACATGTAGGCATGGCCGTATTCATAATATTTATGATGGCATCAGATTTAGCTGAAAAAATGAACCATCTTGCAATGAGCGACGAACTTACAGGCTGCTTAAATAGGCGTGGATTCTATAATAAAAGCCAAGAGCAACTAAAAGATAAACTTAATAATTATAACTACGTCAGCTTAATTTATTGGGATATAGATAAATTTAAAAAAATAAACGATGAATTTGGACATGCAGGTGGTGATTTAGTTTTAGTAGAAGCTGCAAAAATAATGCAAAACTGCATAAACCCATGTGATTTATTTGGCCGCATTGGCGGCGAAGAATTTGCTTTATTAATAGCAAGAAACGACGAATCGTCAGCTAAAGATCTTCCCGAAAAACTAAGAAGTGCACTGGCCAGTTACCCAATTCATTTTAACGATAAAGTAATTAATGTAACGGCAAGTTTTGGCGTAATAAATATTAAATGTAATAAAACGACAATTGAGAGTGCAATAAATGAAGCAGATAAAGCACTCTACCATGCCAAGAATGAAGGGCGTAATCAGGTGGCTCATGTGAATACATTAAGTTAATAAAAGTTCATTATTACTAGGGGTATTGACCTTTAGCGACTGATTTTTCAGTAGCAGGATTATGTACAAAGCATGATGAAAACGCTAAGCAAAACGCACGGCACTGTTGGATCATCCCTACATAAACAAACTTTGTGAAAAAGTCAGCGCTCTAACTAATAAGTTTAAGCGCGTCGGCAAATCTAACTGGTTTACTAAATATGAAACCTTGATACTTATCAATTTGTAAGCTTTGTAATAACGTTAACTGAGCTGGGCTTTCTACGCCCTCCGCTATTACTTGGCAACCAATCATATGCGACATGTTAGTTACCGCAGATACAATACTTTTATCTTTTGAGCATTCACAAATGTTATCAATATAAGATTTATCTATTTTAATGTAATCAACTGACAGCTCTTTTAAAACCGATATAGAAGAAAACCCGGTACCAAAATCATCAATAGAGATACATACACCGGTATTTTTTATGGCCGTAATCACTTTTGACAAATACGGTAAATTTTTAATCATGACTGTTTCTGTTATTTCTAAATGCACATTGTATGGTTTAACTGCGTATCTATTTAAAAGCGCAACTAAAAAATCTAAAAAATTATGGTTTTCTAGTTGCAAGACAGACACATTAATCGACAATCCAATCTTACTATTCACCGCATTTAACTTACTTAAACTCGCAATGGCTTGCTCTAGTACAAACTCACCTAATATATTAATTTTTCCATATCGCTCTGCAATATCTATAAATTCTGAAGGGGGGATAAATTCATCATTAAATTGCCAACGAAGTAATACTTCAAACGTGGTTATTTCATTTGTGCTTATATCAACAATGGGTTGATAACAAAGATGAAAGTCACCTTTTTCTACGCACTCTTTAATTGAGCTACGAAGTACTTCTTCTCTTTTAAGCGATTCATGCATTCGCTCGTCAAATACCGATATTTCGTTACGGCTTTTCTTACCTTCATACATAGCAACATCAGCGTATTTAATCGCGTCTTCAAGATTAAAATTTTCACGCGTAAAATAAAGCCCAACCTTAAAAGAAGGGTTTACTTGATAGCTATCCATACTCACTGTTTTTGTTAAGGTTTTAACTAATCTAAAAACACAGTCAAAAAGTTCGTCTTCGGTGTTATTACGGGAATAAAAAATAAACTCATCCCCACCCCATCTACACGCAATAAAATCGCCTTGAGTTTGTGTTTCAACTAATCGTTTACCTGTTTGGGCCAGCACAAAATCCCCAAAATCGTGACCGTATTTATCGTTGATGATTTTAAAATCATCCATATCTAAAAATAAAACGGCTTTAATATCATCATTGTGATTGGCTAAATCAAGTTCAACATTAGAAACAAAACTACCACGGTTAAATAACTTAGTGAGGTTATCTTTTTGCTCTAAAAGGATTATTTGCTCGGTGCGAAGTTGCACTTCATTTTCTAAGTTTTCAATAAATTGATCTAACTTAAGTTCATTATTAATTGATAATTTTACATCTTTTGCAGTACGTACAGCAGTGACAAAGCATAAAATAAACCATAAAACGAGCCCTAAAATACCTAGTACATTCTCATCTTCAATAGGCTGTAAAAGTAATAAAATACTAAAAGGAACCAATAAGCAGGTTATATACGACAAGGAGGAACGAATATCTGAAGCTAAAACATTAACGCCTCCACCAGCAAGGGAGCTAAAAACAACCAATGATACAAATTTTTCCTGCATTTGCATGTTTTCATAAAACAAAATAGGAAAAGCAGCCCATGTTAAAGCCGTTAATAATAAACCTATAAAATACAGATGATATTTAAAAGCATGGGTGTTGTTAACAAATACATGGCTTGCTATTCGAAGTAATGAAATAAATGATAACGTAAAAAGCCAATAAAGTTTTTCTTGCGAGGCGCTGTGGTTAATACTGCTAAAAATAAGAAAACAAGAAACAACCGTGTTTATAGCAATTGCAGAACTAAAATAGGAGCTAACAAATGCTAATCGCTTATTGGCAAAGTTATTTGTGTGAGAGGTCATTAATGTTACTTGAATAGGCTGTTGCACAATGTAAACAGTTTACTTAAGTTCAATAATAAACAAAAGTGAACATTCATAAAAAAGTATTGTTTTAGCCTCTTAAGCGGTTTTATAAGCCATTAAACTAAAAAGGGCTGGCAAATTGCCAACCCCTTTTGTTAATACTGATTATATATTATACCAATTCGCTTAATTAAGTGATCTATTTTGAGGGAAGAAAATCGTGTCGATAACAAGGCAAAAATTTCGTTATTTAGTTGTTCTATATCAGAAATATTTAACGTAGTTAACGTCAGATTTAACCCCTCAATTGATTAAGTATTATTGCGAATTGGTATTACTCACCATCAACAATTATGCGTAGCATACGACGAAGTGGCTCTGCCGCGCCCCATAAAAGCTGATCGCCAACTGTAAATGCGCTAATGTATTTTGGTCCCATAGCTAATTTACGAATACGTCCAACAGGAATGCTTAAAGTGCCCGTTACTTTAACCGGTGTTAAGTCTGTGGCACTAATTTCACGCTCGTTTGGAATTACCTTAACCCACTCATTATGAGACGCTAAAATTTCTTCAATTTTTTCTACGCTAATATCTTCACGTAATTTAATGGTCATCGCTTGTGAATGACAACGCATAGCGCCAATACGAACACATAAACCATCAATTGGCACTGGTTGCTTAGAAGAGCCTAAAATTTTGTTGGCTTCTACTTGCGCTTTCCACTCTTCTTTAGACTGACCGCTTGGCATAGGTACGTCAATCCACGGGATTAAACTGCCCGCTAATGGCACACCAAATTGGTCTTGTGGTAAGTCTTTTGAAGCCATTGTTTCACTGACTATTTTATCAATTTCTAAAATAGCAGAGCTTGGGTTATCTAATTGCTCGGCAACACTTGCATGAATAGCGCCCATTTGTGCAATAAGCTCTTTCATATTTCGTGCACCAGCACCAGAGGCTGCTTGGTAAGTCATTGGGCTTACCCATTCAATTAGGTCTTGCTCAAATAAACCGCCTAATGCAAGTAGCATTAGCGATACTGTACAGTTACCGCCAACAAACGTTTTAACGCCTTGCTCTAAGCCTTGTTCAATAACATCTTTGTTTACGGGATCTAGCACTATTATGCTGTCCTCACTCATACGCAGTGCTGAAGCTGCATCAATCCAGTAACCATCCCAACCCGACTCGCGTAATTTTGGATATACCGCATTGGTGTAGTCACCGCCTTGGCAAGTAACAATAATATCCATTTTAGCAAGTTCGCTAATGTCACTTGCATCTAGCAATGGTTTTGCGTCGCCTGCTATATCAGGGCCTAGTTGACCCGCTTGTGAGGTGGTGAAAAAGGTGGTGTCGATATGGGCAAAATCACTTTGCTGCTGCATACGTTCTAATAACACAGAGCCAACCATGCCACGCCAACCGACTAATCCTACTTTTTTCATTGTTTGTTCCACTGTTTGATTCATAAAAGATGCCTTAATACATTAAAAATTAAATTCATTGCGTGAGATTTAATTTTCATTAACGTCAAAATAACACCACCAGCGCGCTAAAACTAGTGAATAAAGTAGAACTTAAATATTTTTCATAGTCATAAAAAGCCCTGTATTAAATACAGGGCTAATAGGTAATTAGGTTTTATTATATCCCCCTTCCTTGGGTAGAAAATTAAAACTCGTAGCTAAAGCTTAAACTAAACTCAGTGCCTTCTTCTTGACGCCAAAGTGTTAAGTTTTCTTGTTCAATTTCTTTTTCTTGGCCAAGTATATTTTTAACTTTAAAATTAACTTTAGTATTAAAGTTAGGGAAGTAAGAATAAACTAAATCAAGAGAATGAAATGACTTTTCTTCTGCGTCTTCGTTACCACGCGTACCTGGTACGATTATGCGCGGCCCAAACACGTTATAAACAACTGAGGTAGAATGAAAACCATCAGCAGAGTCATAACCCATTTGTAAGTTTGCTACCCATTCAGAATGACCAACTAAACGACGTTTATTATTAGTAACAATGTTAGAAACAGAGTCAGCTTCCAACGCCTCTTTTAGTTGTTGTTCAAATAATGAATCAACCCCATCAGCATCGTTTATGCCAAGCTCAACACTTGAATCCGATAGAGTAACGTTACCTGATAAAAATATGGCAGATAAATCATTATGAATAAAACTAAAGTCAGTTAAAAAGTCTACCTCAATACCTGTTAGTTCACCCGACTGCGCATTTGCTGTTAGTAATTGCGGAGCAGCTCCACCAACACCCGCTAACTCAACCATTTCAATTGGGTTTTCAATATCTTTATAAAACAAAGCAACTGATAGATTGTTTCCAGAAGGCATGTACCACTCAAACCTAAAGTCAGCATTTTTTAGCTTAGAGCTTTGAAGTGTAGGCGAGCCTCGCACTAAAAACTCTGTTAGTGGGTCAACATAATAAGTTGAGCTTACATCACGCATATCTGGGCGAATCGTCGTTTCACTTAAGTTTAAGCGAAACTGCATTTCTTCATCCATAATATAAGTAATTGCTAAAGAAGGAAAAAAGTTATCTTCTTTTATTGCAACTTCGCTCACTTCTTCAATTGTTCCATCAAAGAAATTAGTATGAGCCTGAAAAGGCACTGATATTTGAGAAAAGTCTTCCCAACGAATACCACCGGTTATACGCCATGTGTTTTCGTAGAAAAAGTCGGCCATAAAATAATAAGCGTCTAACTTATGTGCAGCGCTGTACTTATCACCATCTGCGGTACCATCATCAAAAATACCAGAGCCTGTAATACTTGTATAAAAATCACTATTAGCTAAATTTTCGTCAGAAAAAATTTGGTCTATGTTTGAGCCAAATGTATATTCATCTGTTATACCACGGTGCGTAATACCAAATTGAATATTACTTGCATCACGTTTTTTTTCAGAAAAATCGCCACCCACCTTAAGCTCTAACTCATAGCCATCACCATAAAACGGGATGCCCATATTCCAACCATACGTATCTACGTCATCATGCAAAGTTTGATAATCACGCGTTACGTTAGTAGCAGCAACATCTTGTAACTGCTCTGATTCAAATACACCATCATTTAAGTTAGTTTGAAAAACAACATCTAACGCACCTGGAGCATCCCTGTTGGCGCGGCTTGTACCTGCATACCAATCAAAAAATAAATTTTCTAATTCAGGAAAATTATGCGTCCCTTTGAGCTGCGTAGAGAACATTTCACGCTCTTCATACATAACGTCAACACGGCGTAACTCTGTAACACCTTCTTCAGACTCGTTAGCATCGAAAAAGTCACGATTACGCACTCTGTCACTCATATCATGAAGCGCTATATTCGTTAGTTCAAATTTATGGTTATTATTAAATTCATAACCTAAATTTAATGTGCCACTCCAACGAACGGTTTGTTCAGTAGATATGCCATCATAAGTTTGTGCAAAACATTTATCTTCGCAGCCCAAACTACCTAAATTTGTACCGCTTTGCTCTTTAACTACTTCCCATTCATTGTCATAGGAAACAGCGGCTAGAACGCCAAAAGTACCTACTTCAGACTCAAACCTATCACCTAGTGCTACTGAAAAATTCATGCCTGGATCAACGTCTTTCTCAGTAGGTCCAACTTGCCAATCTAGAGATTGTAGGAGCGCTTGACGCTGCTCAAGCGTAGTACTGCTGTCACCTTCAAGTCCTGCATCACTTTTAAGCGCTGTAGAAATTAATGAAGGTAAAGCACGTGTACCATCATCGCGCCCCATCCAATCATCATCACCACCACTGTAAAAATAACCGGTGTCACTGTTAGAGGTGTTATATGAAGTACCTAACTGTATTTTAAACAAAAAATCAGAAGGAATAGATTTGGTGCGTATATTTACATTACCACCACCAAAGTGCGCTGGCATATCAGGAGAAAACGATTTCTGCACACTTAAACTTTCAATAATATCCGATGGAAATAAATCCAGTGGAACAACTGATCGAGTGGGATCTGGGCTTGGAACATACATGCTATTAAGTTGGGTACTTGAATAACGCTCACCCAAACCACGAACATAAATATATTTACCATCGACTAAAGTTAAACCAGTCACACGACGAAGCGCTGAAGCTGCATCGCCATCACCTGTGCGTGATATTTGATCAGCACCCATAATATCAGCAACAAATGCCTGATTTTGACGCTCTTGTAGTACTGCGCCTGCACTACCTTTTAGTCGCTGGCCAACAGCAACTACTTCTTCTATTTCTTGCTCTTCGGCTTCGGCTGCTATAGCTGTGTTTACTGATAGCCCCATAATTGCAGCCATAACTGCGCAATTTAGTTTACATAGAACAAGAGAAGAGGGTTTAAAAGATTTCATTTTTATACTCCGAAACAAAACAAGACATTAGCCGAGCTTTCGCTCGGCTATAATGTGGTTTGGATTAAAGACCTACCTTAACCCAACCTGCTGTCCAGTCTGTTTGTGCATCCATTGCACCAATGTAATCTACTGAATCAAAGTAACTATCTAGGCTTGAAGAATCAAAACCATTACCTAACAGTAATGACTCAGCCGAAGGCATATATCCGTTATCTGCTAAACCAAGGTCTGTGGCTGCTTGCACAGAGTTACCTGTTTGGCCTAAGAACCAAGACTCAACATTACCAGTACCAATTGCTTGCGTACCAAAGTTATTTGCTGTTTCACATGCAACAACTGAGTGAGTAACAGTTAATGTACCATCCTCTGCGCGAGGAGCTGAATCTGAACCTACACGTAAACAATTTGAATAATCTGCCCCGCCTGTCACAACCACGTTTTTAAGCATACCCGCAGTGCCTGCACGTAGACGTATACCGTTAACCCCAACATTACCAATAATAGTAACATTAGAAATTGTAGGCATTGTGAGTGGAGTTGCACTTGAATCAAACTCAGAGTTATCCGCCTCAATTGCATTATCACCTGTTGAGTCAGCTTGCTTGATAAGTACGTATTGCGCTTTACCCGTCCAACCAAATGACCAATCTAGTGAGTCATCACCAATATTAGTTAAAACCAGGTGACTGATGTTTGCAGTACCACCGAAAAATTCAACACCATCGTCCAGATTTTCATGAACGTGAATGTAATCAAGCTCTGTTTGACGACCAACACCAGCAAGCGTAATGCCGTTTAACTCATCTCCGTTACCTAGCGTTTTACCTGCTTGTTTAACTGCCACGTATTTTAAAGTACCTGAGTTATCTTCTGGGTCATTACCACCAAATTGGCCAGCGTCACCTTCAGCAGACACACCACAGTTTGCAAGCTCATCAGCGGTAGCTTCGCCTTCTTGATCGCCACACGAGTTAGCCGGTGCATTACCTAAAAGCACTAAACCGCCCCATTGACCAATAGTCGTTTCGCCACCAGTAACATCTTCAATAGACGTCATAGTAATTGGCTGAGTTGCACTGCCCACAGCCTCTATTTTAGAACCACGGCGAACAACTAAAAAGTCATCACCCGACTCGCCAATAAGCGTAGTACCAAATTGAACATATAAAGTCGTTTCATCAGCGCGGTCATTACCTACGGCTGTACGGCCTTTTAGAATCCAATGGGCATCGTTAGTTAATGTTACGTCTGAAGTGAATACAACATCAGAAGTTAACTGATAAACTGGCTTGTCTGTGATTTCAGGAAAGCTCGCTGATACATCAGTAGCAAAACCCTGCTCTAAGGCGTTTTGAATATCATCAGGAAAACTTGGCGTTATAGCGACTGTCCAACCATCCATCCAGTTATTATCGCCATCAAACGCACCAATATAATCTGTTTTAGTAAAGAACGAATCAAGGTCTGACGAATCAACACCCGAACCTAATAATGGTGAGCTAGATTTAGGTGTAAAGCCATCGGTTGCTAAACTAAGGGCAGCAGCTGTAAGCGTTTGGTTACCTGTTTGGCCTTCAAACCAAGATTGAACGTTACCACCACCAATTGTTTCACTACCAAAGTTATTATCTTCACTACATGCCACTACTGAGTTTTCAATAGAAAGCTCTCCAGATTCTGCATTTGCTACAGAGTCAGAACCCACACGTAAACAGTTTGAGTAACCTTCAGGTCCTGTAATTACTACATTACGTAGAAAGCCCGCTGTACCTGCACGTAAACGAACACCGTTAGTACCATCAGCACCTACAATTGTTACGTTAGAAATTAGTGGCTTTGTTAAAGGTGTAGCATTTGAATCAAATTCTGAGTTGTCCGCTTCAATAGCGTTATCACCACCAACAGCACTTTGTTGAATATAAATATTTTGCGCACGACCAGTCCAACCAAACGACCAATCAAATGCATCATCACCAATATCAGTAAGTACTATGTTACGAACATTTACAGTACCACCAAAAAACTCAACGCCATCATCAAGATTTTGATGAACTTGGATATATTCTACTTTTGTTGCAGAGCCTACACCCGCAAACGAAATACCATTAAGCTCATCGCCGTTACCAAGAGTTTTACCTGCGTGCTTAACAACAATATAACGAAGAACACCTGAGTTATCATCGCTAATTTCGCCACCAAATTGCCCTGCATCACCTTCTGCAGATACACCACAGTTAGCAAGTTCTTCAGCCGTCGTTTCGCCAGTTTGATCGCCACACGAGTTAGCAGGAGCATTACCTAAAAGTACTAAACCGCCCCATTGACCAATTGTTGTTTCAGCGCCTGTTACATCTTCAATAGATGTCATTGTAATAGGTGCAGTTGCATTACCATTTGCGTTAATTTGCGAACCACGACGAACAACTAAAAAGTCATCACCTGATTCACCAATTAATGTCGTGCCGGCTTGAACATAAAGTGTTGTAGCGTCTGCACGGTCATTACCTACTGCTGTACGGCCATTTAAAATCCAATGTGCGTCATTTGTAAGTGTTACATCCGCTGTAAACGTTGTATCTTCAGCTAAGCGATATACTGGCTTATCTGTAATTTCCGGAAATTCACTAGATACGTCTGAGGCTAAACCTTGTGATAGCGCATTATCAATATCAGTAGGGAAGCCACCATTAATACCAACAGTCCAACCTTCCATCCAATTAGTTGAGCCATTAAATGCACCAACTTGCGTATTTGCAATAAGCGGCGAGCCAGCAAGAGGTGTATAACCGTTGTCATCTAGCATTAAATCAGCTGGGGTAAGTGTTTGGTTAGCGTCTTGGCCTTCAAACCAAGATTGTACATCGCCACCGTTAATAACTTCGCTGCCAAAGTTATTCGCTGCAGTTTGACAAGCAACAATAGAGTTTGTAATCGTAAGTGTGCCATCCTCTGCACGAGGTACTGAATCAGAGCCTACACGTAAGCAGTTTTCATAAGTAGCTGGGCCCGTTACAAATACATTTTTAAGAACCCCAGCAGTACCCGCACGTAAACGAATGCCGTTATTGCCCTCAGCACCCACAATTGTAACGTTTGAAATAGTAGGTAAAGTTAATGGTGTTGCACTTGAATCAAACTCAGAGTTATCAGCTTCGATAGCGTTATCGCCTACGTTAGCCGCTTGCTGAATATAAACGTTTGTAGCCGAACCCGTCCAACCAAAAGACCAATCTAGCGAATCGTCACCAATATTTGTAAGTACAACATTGCTCACATTAACTGTGCCGCCAAAGAACTCTATACCATCATCAAGATTTTCATGTACTTGAATATAATCAACCGTAGTTGCAGAACCAACACCGGCAAACGTAATACCATTTAACTCATCACCATTACCTAACGTTTTACCGGCTTGCTTAACAAGTACATACTTTAAAGTACCTGAATTATCATCACTGATATCGCCACCAAACTGACCAGCATCACCTTCAGCCGATACACCACAATTAGCAAGTTCATCAGCTGTTGCTTCACCTTCTTGGTCGCCGCAAGAATTTGCTGGCGCGTTACCTAATAATACTAAACCGCCCCACTGACCAATCGTTGTTTCTTGAGCTGTAACATCTTGAATTGAGGTCATTGTAATGGGCTGACTTACAGTCCCTACCGATTCAATTTGTGAACCGCGACGAACAACTAGGAAGTCATCTCCTGTTTCGCCAATAATCGTTGTACCTTGCTGAATATAAAGCTTGGCGTTATCTGCGCGATCATTACCAACCGCAGTACGGCCATTTAAGATCCAGTGTGCGTCGTTTGTTAACGATACATCAGTAGTGAACACGGTATCTGCAGCTAAGCGATATACGGGCTTATCTGTAATAGATGTAAACTCACTAGAAACATCAGTTGCTAAACCTTGAGTTAGTGCATTATCAATATCAGTAGGAAAGCCAGTGGTAGCATTTTGTGAATCATCACGTGATGACGTTTCACCACTTGTATCGCCACCGCCTTCAATAACGTTAGTTACTGTATCACCTTCATTAATAGTTGTGTCGCCTTCAGATACTACTAAGTCTCCACCACAACCAGCTAAAGATACTGCAGTTGCAATCAAACTTACTTTGAATAAGTCAGATAATTTCATTGTTCACTCCGTTAAAGTATTTAATTATTTTTTAGGTGCTCAAATAAACTCAAGTCACCATAAAACACTTAAATAATGCTTTAAGGTCACTTGAGTTTAGCTGCGGATACAATACGGGAGACTTATGACAAAGTAGTTACAGTTTAATAACCATAAGATGACAAAGGTAACTTATTTAAAATCAAATAATTGGATGCTTTTAGAGACGATAAAAACCGCCCTGAGGCGGTTTTAGTGTTGCGATTATGAACTGGTTTTACACGCGTTACTTGTTAATTAGTAAAGCGCTTTAAAATTTACAGTAAAGCTGTTCTAAGTGTTTCTGCATGCACTTTTTCGCGCTTTACATATTTGATCCACTGCTGTGCTAAACGCTGAGATTTTTTATGTTTTTCTGCCTGCTCAAACGCTAAAATTGATGCATCAAAATTTTGCATGTTGTACTGCGCCATACCCAGTGCAACAAATGCATTTGATTCAAAATCAAGGCCACCTTTATCAAGTGCTTTACGCGCTGCATCGGCGGCTTCTTCATATTGCTCTGTATTTACAAATACTTCGGCTAAACGTTGATCGTATTTACCGTGCTCAGATAAATCAGCAGCTTTTGCAAAGTAGGTAATAGATTTTTCATCTTCTTTAGCTTGGATCATCGCCTCGGCAACAAAAGCGTAGTTTTTTGCTGTTTTTTCAGCAATATCTTTATCAATGGCATCGCTCATCACTTTTGCAGCTTTAAACGCTAAACCATTGTATAAATACACTTGCGCTAATTGGCGTAAATCAGATTTAGAGGTTAAAAATCCTTGCTGGTAAGCGGCTTCAATTACCGCCAACTGTTGTTTTTCCCTACCTGTTTCACCATACATACCCGATAACTGCACCCAATACTCAGGCTTATTATAAAGCTTTACCATGCGCTCAAGCACTTCAACAACTTTGTCAGTTTGATTAAGCGAGTAATACATTGCACGCTGTAGTACTAACCAGTTTTCCTTAGGGATTTTGCCTTCGCTGTCGCTTAAAGCAATCACTTGAGATATGTACTCAAGCCCTTTTTTATAATCTTTTAACTGATAGTATGTTTGAGCCCTTAACAAGTAGTAGCCTTCTGTTTTAGGCTGAGTGTTAATACTGTCCCAATCATCTAAAAAAGAGATAACTTTAGTGTAATCACTATTAGCCATAGCCAGTTGAGCCAAGCTAAATGTAGTGCTTAAACGAAGTGACTCAGGAATGGCTTCCTCAGCTACCACTTTTTCAAACGAGGCAATCGCTTTTGGTAAGTCGTTTTCGTTGTAATAAATAAACCCGTAAAAGTTATGCATCATTGCCACTTCGTACGAGTTCATGCTTGCAGCTCGCTCTTGAATGCTATCAAGCGCTTCAAGTCCACCTTTAACATCACCATCGTCTGCAAGTTTTTGGGCACGAGCAAGCTGGCTATAAACCTTTTCACGTAGTGCTGGTACACGTTTCGTTTTTTGTTCTTGCTCTGCATATGCCGTAGCTACATGTAGCCCTGGAATTAGGCTTAGAGCACTTGGTGTAACAATACTTGTACTGATCACAGCGGTACAAAATAGTGTTAACTTTAAAAGTTTAGCTGTAGGTAGTAATTTCATAATCGCCTCGCATTTCTGTCCGTTTACTCGTGGTTAATTACTAATTAACCGCTAATTTGGAAAGATATTTTGTTCTGAACACCCGCAACTTCAACGGCTTCACCGTTTACTACGCGCGGTTTATATTTAAATTTAAGGGCTGCATCCATCGCGGCTCTATCAAAGAGTGACTCAGGCTCTGCTTTTACTACTTGTGGGTCGCGTACAGTGCCTTGTTTAGTTACTGTAAATTCAACAATCACGTAGCCTTCTATGCCACGTGATAACGCACGGCGCGGATAAACTGGGGCCACCTTTACAATCGGTAAGTATTCACCATCACTTGTTTCAAGTGCTAACCCGCCGGCTAAATTTACATCCGCATCTACATTGGCACCAAAGTCAAAGTTGTTAGCATTTGCTGTAGCATCACTATTTTGCATTTGCGGTGATTCCATTGGTGGTGGCGGCTCTTTTGGTGTTGGTGGCTTTTGTGGCTTACGCTCTTTTTTTTGTACGGTTTCTTCTTTTTTCAAGCGAACAAAATCAAGTACGTTACCCTTTACCGGATCCGTCATAGCGCCTTCACCGCCAGTGATCAGTGCCTGCATGCCTAAAAACAACATAAAGGTCACTACACCGGCTATCACTAATGCAACTAAATATCGCAACATAACTAGCCCTTAAGACGCATCTTGTGCGGCAATTGATACATCAAATGCGCCCGCCGCGCGCGAGGCATCCATCACCTTTATTAACATTTCGGTAGTGGCTTTTTTATCTGCTTGAATCACAACGCTACCTTGTGGATTTTCTGCTTTTAAACGCTCGATATTGGCTTGTACTGCGCGTACATCAATTTGACGTTTATTAATCCAAATCTCGCCTGTATCAGAAATAGCCACTAAAATATTAGCACGCTCTTTTTTAACAGCTGTTGCGGCTTCTGGGCGGTTTACATCAATACCGGCTTCTTTAACAAAAGAGGCAGTTACAATAAAGAAAATAAGCATGATAAATACAACGTCTAACATTGGGGTCATGTTTATTTCTTCAGCTTCGTCTTCTTGAAATAGGTTTCCTAACGGGGCTCTCATTTTTATTCTCCTAGGATAAGTGGCTTTATATAAGCCGCTTATCAAAATTTTGCTTAATGGTCTAAAACCATGCTGTCTTGTAGTAGTTCTACTTCGCGCTTAGCTTTTCGTTGTAAGTACGTTGAGGCAAATACCCCAGATAACGCACCTACCATGCCTGCCATTGTCGGAATAGTTGCTTTAGATACCCCTGATGCCATTGAGCGGGCACTACCTGTGCCAGTAATTGCCATTACATCAAACACTTCTATCATGCCCGTCACCGTGCCTAACAAACCAAGTAGCGGGCACAAAGCAACCATCACATTAATCAAAGAAAGATTGGTGTTTAAGCGCATACCAGCTCGCGATATCATAGCTTCGCGTATTTGCTCTGCATTCCAGCTATCTCGTTCTGCACGGTTAATCCAATTGGCTTTAAGAGCGTGTTTATAGCTTCTAAAACCATTAAAAAAGTAAATAAATCGCTCGAGTATCAATAACCACATCGCGAAGATTAACACCCCGATGACCAAGAGAACTTGGCCACCAGTGTCGAGAAAATCACGGATAGCATTGATTGAATCAATCAATAGCACCATGGTTTATGCTCCTTTCTCGCTTCGCTCTGCAATAATACCGGCGCTCTGCTCTTGAATAGTTAACAAGATATTTTTAGCGCGCGTATTAAGTAAGGTGTATAAAAATACCGTTGGTATGGCGACCACTAAGCCCAATACCGTTGTTACTAGCGCTTGAGAAATACCACCCGCCATAAGCTTAGGATCCCCAGTACCAAATAAGGTGATTGCTTGGAATGTATTGATCATGCCGGTTACCGTACCTAATAAACCTAATAGCGGCGCAACAACAGAGATGATTTTGATAAGTGTTAAATTACGCGTCACTTTTGGCATTTCACGTAAAATAGCTTCACTTAGTTTAAGCTCCAGTGTGTCGTGTGAAACACTTGGAAATTGATCTTTTACTTTCATTACGCGTCCAAGCGGATTGTCATCACGTGCAACTGTATCTTTAAGCTGGCGACGAATTTTACCGCCCATAATCAATAGTGAGAAAAAACGCTCAAGTGATATAAGAAGTGCAATAACACCCACGCCTAAAATCACATAACCCACTGTGCCACCTTGATGAACACGCTCTTGTGTATCAGGTGCTTGTACTAACAAACCAAGAATAGAGCCGCCTGTTGGGTCAAGTGCAAATTGCACCACGCCACTTTTAGTGCTTTGTAGCTCTTCTGCTGTTGCAGTAAAGCGCGATACAGGTTGACGTGTTAATTCACTCAAAGAATTAGTCGAGGAATTAAACTCTAAATACTTACCGTTTGATATAAGGTTAAATGCCCCCACTCGCACAACTTCTTGCTGTGCTTTAGTACCGCCTTCAACAATAACACTTGCGTTAAAACGACTTACTTTACCTTGCTCGGTCATTTCGCGTTGTAATTCAAACCATACTTTTTCAATATCTTCTATTGACGCAAGTTTTGAAGTTGAACCCATCTTTTGAGCAAGGTCATCCATAAACGTACTGCGCCCAGCAATCTGAGCAGATACTATTGATGTAGCAAATTTATTACTAGAATCCCCTGCTACTTGCTGTAACACGCCAAACAACTCTTTAAGCGAACCCATTCGTTTAGAAAGCGTGTCTGTTAAGTTAGCAAGTTTTACTTCGTTTTCTTCAAATTGCGTTTCTAGACGTTCAGATTCCACCAGCATTTGATTGCGCTTTGCTTGGGTATTTTTAAGTGTTTGTACTTGCTCGTTTTGGCGAGCAGCAAACTCTTGTTCACGTTGTTTATTCTGCTCGCTTTGAGCTGATTTACCATTTTCGAGCGTTTTAAGTAATGAATCTAAGTTCATTGGCTCTGCCGCTATACTTGCACCAGTAATGCTTAGGCTTGCAGCAAAAAGAGCTATTTTTGTCATTTGAGTAAACAATTTCATTTTCAACCTCTTATTCTGCTGCATGTACTGGCAGAGTTAACATATCTGGGGCAAGTTGTTTACGCGCAATGCGTAAACCTTTATTAATTTGGCTTATTGTAGAGTCTGGTAATGCTTCAAATGATTTTGTCTCTGCATTCCAGCTACCTGCTTTTTTGCCATCGCGTGTTAGGTAAATAAGCTCTAAACGGCCAATGCGTAAAAAATCAACTTCACGCTCTTTGTCATCCACATTTAAAAGTGCGGTATAAGCTTCAATAGTGCGCCCGTAGTCTACTTCTACTTGATACGCTTCAAGTACACGGCGAAATTTTTCACTTGAGTTAATATCAGCACGATTCATCATTTCTTTTAAAGACGTAACGCGCTTAGTGCGCTCATCAGCTAAAAATGGAATATCTAAAGATACAAACTGCTCAAGACCTTCAATCATTCTAAGCATTAGCGGCGTAATTTGACGTTCAATAATAGAAACCTGATCCATTGACAGGTTTAAAGATTCCATCTCTTCTATTTGATTATTTAATTGTTTAGTTAGCTGGGCGTTGTATACAGCTAAACCATCAATCTCTTTATTGAGGGTTTTAAATTGCTGTAAACGTCCTTGCATTGAATCTGCAATCTTGTCTATTTTTGTTTGTGATTGCGCAGCTGATTTATTAATTTCACTGCTTTTATCAATAACCTTATCTAAATCGTTTGCGTGTACTGCTGCACTTACGGCCACAATACCAGCTAAGATTAATGGTTTAACGCCTTTCATCGCATACACCTTTACTCGTTAGTTAGCGGATTTGCTAGTTTGTTTTTTTAGGTCATAAACTTTGTTATATAAATAATTTATGACTTAATAATTCAATGAGCAGGAGTTTATAGATGAAACATGACAAGGATGTTGCGCAAAAAAGTCGCTTTTATGACAATGGTAACAATTGAGACTTACAAGGAGGTTTTAACGCGAATAAGGGTACTTGCTGGCCAAATACCCCCTATTAAGAAGATGCAAGAAGGTGGTTAATCCAAAATTGAATTAATTTGATTAAGGGAATAGTGCCAATCGGTATAATTAATTTCTATAGGGTAAGCTTTATTATCTTTAATAAGCACCAGTGAGGGAAAACCTTGAATTGGTAAAGTGCGAACAAAGGATAACTCAGCTTTAAATTCATCATTAAGCTCGCTTGACGCTAGCTGCGCCGAAAACTCATCTTTATTTAAGCCAATTTTTTCAGCCAAACTAATTAATGTACTTTCATCAGACGGGTTTTGCGCGTTTAAGTAATAAGCATGTTGAATTGCAGCAATCATTTGAGCTTCTTTATCAGTTTTACGCGCTATAAGTGCAGCTCTGCATGCGAGATACGTTGAACGCCTTGGCTGGCAATCGCGCCAAAAGTTATAATTAAATTGCGTACCTAACTGCGCTGAAATTTTATGCCAAGTACCCTCAAGCATCTCTTTCATATTTTGTGGCATTGGGTCTTGGCTATCAGGTGCTAATCCACCTACTTTATATTCAATTGCTACTTTACCAGCAAGCTCTGATTTTAGCTTAAGCCAGGTTGGTGAGTAACCCCAGCACCAACTACACATAGGGTCATGAACATATATTAATTTACTTTGAGACATATTAATCCTTCAACTAGTTCGAGACGACTCTATTGCGACCTGAAGCCTTTGCACTATAAAGAGCTTCATCAGCTTGCTTTAATGAATCATCATAATCAGTTACTTTATTTACTTGGGAAATACCAATGCTACAGGTGATTGAAATACGCTGCTTGTCATCAGTAAATATAACATGCCCTGCCACGGCTTCTCGAAATTTGTTCGCAATTACAGAGGCTGCAGAGGCTGTGAGCTGCGGTAAAATAACAACAAATTCCTCACCGCCATAACGGGCCTTTAACGCAGTTGCCAAAAATTGAGACTCAAGAAGTTTGGTAAATTCTATCAATACCGTATCACCAAAATCGTGGCCATACGTATCGTTTAAAGATTTAAAATTATCTAAATCAATTAACAAAATTGAAAAAGGTAAGTACTGCTCTGGGCGTGTTTGAGCAAGCTTTAAAAAATGAGAGGTAATAAAACGCCTATTTGCTATGCCAGTAAGGGGGTCAGTATAAGCATCTTGTTTTTGCTCTAGCGTAATATCGGCAATAGCCATGTGGCTTTTATGCCTAAAATACTCACCAATAAATGAGAATAAAAACACCATAGAAAAGGACGCTATAAAACGTGTTTTTTCTACGTTGCCATAGCTAACTTGACCAAAGTCAGGGCCGTATAAAATAACAATACAAGAAAACAGTAAGGTACAGCCTAACCAAGCACCTAATCTAACCCCTAAAGATGCAAACGTTACGACAGGATAAAACATTAGCCAATATAGCGCGGTATTATCTTTACCGCCGGTATAAACAAGTGCAATAAACATCATGCACACAATGCTCATACTTATTAATGCCACAACTTGCAGGTTACCCGTTTTTATAAAGTAGATAGAACAGCATATATTTGTAATGTTAACGATAATTAATGAAGCGGTCAGTAGTGGCGAATAAAGCTTATAATTAAAAAACACTAATACTGCGATCACCACAATTGAAATCCCAATCATGGTAAATAAAGAAAACGCTTTGCGTTGCATGTCTGAGCTATAAACACTGTCGATATTTATCAGACTGAGCCAATTTGGTTTATTCACATTTTTTTTAGTCATTAATTTTATACTTTAAACTTTTGAACCATATTTTCTAAAGCACTAAACTGTTGTTTTAGTTTGGTACATTCGTCAAGCGTGTCATTTAAGTTGGCCTTGCCTTGTATACAAAGCGAATTAATTGTTTGAATATCTGTATCTAATAACTTAACAACTTGGTTTTGTTCGTCTGTTGCAGTGGCCACAGAGTGATTTGCATCGTTAATTTGTTGAATCGCTTGTATAACATGGCTCATTAAATTGCCAACAGCATCGGCTTGTTGCACGCTTTTTTCACTGCCTTCAAGGCTTGTTTTCATAAGCTCTACAGCAAGGTTTGAGCCTTTTTGCAACTGACTAACCGTGTCTTCAATCTCTTGCGTTGACTGTTGAGTGCGGTGCGCTAATTGGCGAACTTCATCTGCTACAACGGCAAAACCGCGTCCCGCCTCTCCTGCTCTAGCCGCCTCAATTGCGGCATTAAGTGCCAATAAATTAGTCTGCTCGCTTACACCTTTAATAACTTCAAGCACTTGGCCAATACTGGCTGTATGCGTATTTAAACTGTTTATAGTTTGCTGAGCTTTTTCCATATTACCCGAGAGCTGGTGGATAGATGCAACACTGTGGCTTAATGCTTCTTGGTTTTGTGTTGAGTGTTCATCTGCATTTTTAGCAAGCTGCGATGCACTCTCTGCATTACTTGAAATATCCATTGATGTGGCAGAAAACTGGTTGATAGCTGCTGCAACGCTATCGGTTCGTTTACTTTGATCATCATACATAGACAGCGAAGAATGTGTTTGTGATACCAAGCTCTCAATAGCTGTATCTAATTGCTTTGTAGACTCTTTTACTTGTTCTATTGAATGCTGAATTTTTTCGATGAAAATATTAAATGAATAGCTTAAATCGCCAAATTCATCGTCGTTTTCAACGGTTAAACGCCTTGTTAAATCGCCCTCACCTTGTGCTATATCTTTAATAGCATCGTTTAAACGATTCATTGGCTGCATTAAATAGCGTAATAAAAGCTGCATCATAATTATAATAGTGATAATTCCTATCACCATAAAAACAGCTGCGGTTTGGCCAAAATTAGAGACACTGGCATACGCTTTATCTTTGTCTATAACAACACCTAGGTACCAATCTACGTTTTCAATACCACTAATTTTTGTAAACGAAATAAGCTTAGACTCTCCGTTTATCTCGTACTGGGTAAACTCACTTTGTAAAGGCGTATTCGTGCCAAATATGTCTGATGTATTTTTTAAGTTTAACTGAGCATTTGGATGGCTTAACACTTGGCCTTTATTATCGAGTAAAAAACCATAACCGAGTCCTAAAAAGTCAATATCGTTGATAATTTTTGTCACGGTCAGCATATCAATATCGGCACCTGCAACGCCGCTAAACTGACCATTTTGGAGTATGGGTACTACCGCTGAAATTGTAAGCTCGTTAGTGGTTACATCGATATAAGGAGTTGTAAAAGCGGTATTTGATTTGTTTTCGACTAATTTATACCAAGGACGAGAAGTCGCATCAAAATCTGGAGGTAATACAACTGATTGATCGTTTAATATAAACGTGCCGCTAGATTTACCTATATACGTATTTTTAAAGCTTCCAGCAAGCTCTGCTGTATTTAATTGTGAAAGGGTGAGTGCTTTAGAATCATTCGCTTTATGGGTTTTAGCAATTGATATTACAATCGCCAACTTTGCATTTAACCAACTCGCTATATTTTGTGAAACAGATTCTGAGTTTTGTTGTAATACTAGGCTTAACTGCTGCTCTGTTTGCTTGCGCATTGCAATGTAGTTATTAAAAGTAAATAACCCTAGCACCAAAACCAAAATTAAAGAGGCTGCAATAGTCACTTTGGAAGTAAATTTCAACGAGTTAAGCATATACATCCTTTTTATTATTTATCGTTATTATCCATACAGTTTTAGCAAAAATTTAGCAAAATGTCCTAATAAATAAGGCTTGCGACTAGATTATTAGATAAAAATAAGGATAAAGGATTAAAAACAAAAGGCTGTAGGGGGTAACTGACTAATATTGAGATAAATTATGACTCGTATTAATTACCTGTGGAACGTTCCTATTAAATATAGCTTTTTAAGTGACTGAATACGTATTCAGTCACTTTTGTATAGTCTGTTATTTCCACTTATTTGCTAAGCGAACAACATTTAATCCGTACCATGCAATAAATACATAACATAACATTGGTACAACAAAGCTTTGTTGTATATTAACTGTGTCAGCTATAAACCCTTGCAGTAATGGTACAAGTGCACCACCAACAATTGCTAAACATAACCAACCAGAACCCTTACTAGTCAATGATCCTAGTCGCTCGATAGCAACCGAAAATATAGTCGGGAACATAATTGAGTTAAATAAACCAATTGCCAAAACTGAATATAAAGCGACGTCACCTTGAGTAAAAATTGTGATCAATAATAGCGCAATAATACTGAATGCATTAAATGCGATAGCCTTAGAAGGCGCTATTTTTTGTAATAAAACAGAGCCAATAAAACGCCCTACCATTGCCCCGCCCCAATAATAACTAATAAGTGCGGCCGCGGTATGCTCTTCAAGCCCTGCTATGTGTGCCTCACCAAAGTAATTTACTAAAAAGCTGCCGATGGCAACCTCCCCGCCTACATAACAAAATATAGCAAGTACACCCATAGTTAAGTGCGGTGCTTGAGTTAATGAACGAGATTCTACTGAAGCGTTATTTTCTTCTTTATGGGCTTCAATTTCTGGAAGCTTTATAAAGGCAAATATAATAGCGATAAGCAATAAGGCGCCAGCAAGCATTAAGTAAGGAACTTTTACAGACTCAGCAGTTGCTGCAGAAGCGGCTAGACTACCTGCTGTACCAAAAAATAATAAACCACCTACATAAGGCCCAACAGTAGTACCAAGCGCATTAAGTGCTTGTGCCAAATTTAAACGAGAAGAAGCTGTTTTTTCAGGCCCAAGAGCAGCAACATAAGGGTTAGCAGAAACCTGAAGTACCGTTACACCAGCGGCAAGTACAAATAAAGCGCCTAAAAATAGCCAATACTCATGTACTACAACAGCAGGGTAAAACAACATACAGCCAATTGAAGCCACAATTAAACCGGTTAAAATCCCTTTTTTGTAACCAAACTGCTTAACTAAAATACCCGCAGGGATAGAAACAATAAAATAAGCACCAAAAAAGCAAAACTGTACTAGCATCGCTTCAAAAAAGCTTAAATCAAATACGCCTTTTAATCGTGGTATTAGTACATCGTTTAAAACAGTAATAAAACCCCATAAAAAAAATAGGGTCGTCATTGCAGTCAGTGGAAACAGATAATTTTTATTTGGCTGTTCGTTGACCGCGAATGATTGGTTTGTATTTATTTCACTCACGTCGTTTTCACTCCATTAACAAATTGAAAACGATTTTACATGTTTAAATATAAATTAGTCAGCGCACTTATGGAACGTTCCAGTGTCGTTATTCACATTGCGTGTTGGTCGCTCTAACAATTCGGTCTATTTCGCCACTGTTATTAAACTGATAAAGCCCTTCGTTTATATCCTCTAATACTAAAAGCCAATTATGTGCACGCTTACTAATGGCAAAATATAACGAGTTATATTGCAAAGGAATGCTTTCTTGCTCAATGGAAGAAAGCAAAGACTGTTTTTCAGGTTTAGTTAAAGAGGAGTAATCCACAGATGATTTCAAAGCTTGAGGATCGCCTATAACCAAATCAACACGTTTAGCAGTCAGTAGCTTAACAAGCTGTAAGTCATCAACAGAGGCAATAACTTCAAACTCACCATTGTCCATCATGGCATCAAACTCTGGCGTATTTTGATACCCTCGAACAACACCAATCTTAAGCCCTTTGAGCGAGTTCAAGTTTCCTGTGAAATGGTCTGTATCGCCTTTCCTTTTTAAAAAAGCAATTTCGCCACCTTTAAACGAATTAGATAAGCCGAGTAATTCTCGACGTGTTTTACCATCAACATAATCGGAGGGGGCTGTATCTTCTATAAAGTATTCAGGCATTAGTATGTCAGCCCTGCCTAGTTCTACATTTCGTACCGCTCTTGCCCAAGGCAAAAATTCAATATATACGCTGTAGCCCTTACTATTTAACAAGGCAATTGAAAATTGATAAACCCAGCCTTTATTACATACATTATTACCAATATAGGGAGGCCAATCGAGTGTGGCTAGATGAAGTGTTTGTTTGGAGTTTTTAGCTTCATAGAGCACCCCTGATTTATGGGAATACCCAGTTAAAGTGTGTTGAGTACCATTTTGAAAATACTCAACCGATGTTTCAGCAAAACTATTACTAGTTGTTAGCAATAATATAAAATAAAACCAGCGCATTTTAGTATCTATTTGTGATTAATAGTGTTTTTAAGTTTAGCTACTACTAACACTTTTGCACAAATAAACCTTAACTAATCAGCTTTTTTGCCACCTCATTTTATTGTTTGTATCACGAGAGCTAATAATAGTATCGTCACTACTCTCAACGCCGCCTAATTTAGCTAAGCGATCATACAAAACTACATTACAGGTTGCTGCTAAGTTCATGCAGCCAATAGTTGGAATATAAACAACCTCATCGCACCACTTTAAGACGTCTTTTGATACAGAGCCATCTTCGGGGCCAAATACATAAAATGCATTTTCAGGATGTTTAAACTCAGGTAAAGGTGTTGCACCTTCAATAAGCTCAATAACCACAACCGTTGCGCCTTGTGGCTTTATTGCTTCTAAATTATCTGTTTCGGTTAAAGGAATACGCTCCACTACATTTTTTGTATCTGTATGGAACTTTTTGGCATTTAAGTAGCGATTGCCTGTAAAAAAAACTTGTTTAGCGTCATAACAGCCAGCTGCTCGCAATACACCGCCAACATTAGTCGGGCTTTTAGGATTGATTAAACCAATTACGGCTTGTTGTTTACTCATTAATCTACGTCCTTTGTTGGCCATTCTGCAATGTACAAATCAAAGTCGTCGAGCTTTACATCGCAATCTTTTACTGTTTTGTCTTTTACAGAAATACCTAGCTCATGCATCTTTGTTTTATCACCATTATTTAATAACGGATGCCAAGAAGCCAAACCACGACCTTCATGTAAACGACGGTAACTGCAGCTTTGTGGCATAAAAAAGATGTCTTTAAGGTTTTCTTTTGTGAGTTTTACACAAGAAGGAACAAGCGTTTGGCGGTTTTCATATTCGCTACAACCACAGGTGTTGTTATCAAGATACTGACATACAATATTAGTAAATATTAATTGCTCACCTTCGCGTAACTGATCGGTGGCGGTAAATTCGTCTTCATCTTCGCTATCAATAAACGTATTTAAACAACATTTTCCGCATCCATCACAAATGGCTTCCCATTCGTTTTGACTCATGTCGCTTAAGCTTTTTTTAAGCCAAAATTGTGTATTTGCTAATTGTTGATCAAACATAGTTTACTCGTGCCCCCTAAAGAGCGCGCATTCTACCGTATTGCTGTAAATGGCGCAAAGCCAATACCCTTTCAAAGTACTGGCTTTGCGCTACAAATTAGCTTTGAGATTTAACCCAACGCTTAATTTTTTCCTCAAGGATTGGCATTGGTAATGCGCCATCAATTAATATTTGCGTGTGAAACGCTTTAATATCAAATTTATCACCGAGTTCTTTTTTAGAAAAATCACGTAATTCTTGAATTTTAAATTGCCCTAACTTGTAAGAAAGCGCTTGTCCTGGCCATGCAATATATCGCTCTACTTCAGCAATTACATCACTTTTAGCCATAGATGAATTTGCAAGCATGTAATCTATACCTTGTTGACGCGTCCACCCTTTTGCATGAAAACCAGTATCAAGCACTAAACGCATTGCGCGTAATTGCTCATCCGATAAACGTCCATACCACATATAAGGGTCGGTAAATAAGCCTAGCTCTTTGCCTAAGCTTTCTGCGTAAAGCGCCCAACCTTCTGCGAACACGGTATAGCCACCAAATTTACGAAAATCAGGTAAGCCCTCTATTTCTTGCTGAAGTGCTATTTGAAAGTGATGACCCGGGGCTGCTTCGTGAATCGATAAAGTTTCGAGTAAAAATTTAGGCTGCGCTTTTAAGTTATAAGCATTGATATAAAAAATACCAGGGCGAGAGCCATCAGGCGCCGGAGATGCATAGGATGCACCTGCTGCCGACTGCGCTCTGTAGGCTTCAACTGCTTTTACAACGTAAGGTGCTTTGGGTGCTATGTTAAAAAGTAGAGGTAAACGCGCATCTATTTTTTTCTTAACGTTTTCATATGCCGCAATTAACTCCTCGGGCGTGTCGTAGTAAAATTCATCTGAATCGCGTAAATGATCAAAAAATTCAGATAGCTCACCTTTAAAGCCTACGGTTTCTTTTACTTTTTTCATTTCGCTTAAAATGCGCGACACTTCACTTAATCCAATGTCGTGAATTTCATCTGCAGATAAACTAAGCGTTGTGTTTTTCTTAATTTGGTATTCATACCATGCTTTACCGTTTGGTAAGTCAGTATAACCAACGCTTTCTCGACTATTAGGAATATACTGATTAGCTAAAAAGTCACTCATGCTTTTATAAGCCGGTACTAAGTGCTGCATAATCAATTGACGATACTGCGCTGTAATTTTTTGCTTTTGCTGTGCACTAAACGATTCTGGTAATTTTTTAATTGGTCCCCAAAACAGTGAGTCTTCAGCATTTTTAACTACATGAGCCGCAAATTGTGGCTGCAGTTTTTCAGCAAGTGGTTTTGGTAACGTAATACCTAGTTTAATGCCTTGCGCCATTGAGCGCTCTACACTGGCAAGCCACTTTACAAAACCTTCGCTGCGCGAGATAAAAGCCGTGTAATCTTCAACGGTATTAAACGGCTGAGCACTTTGACCTGAACCAAAACCTGCAAAGGTGTTATGCGCACCTGCCATTTGGTTAATTGGTAGTAAATAATCAGGAAACTGCATGCCTTCTAATTTAAGTGCAAGGTCGCGCTCTAATATTTCAAAACTTAAAAGCGATTGCCCTGTTAACTGTGCTTTATCTATAAAGTTTAAGCGCTGTTGATATTTTTTATAAAAAGCCGCTTTTTTAGCTCTATTTTCTTTTGAAATCTCAGGCGTAAATTGATCGTTAAACTCGTTACGACCATTATACGTTGCGCTGATGGGGCTGTATGTGAGCGATTCATCGTAATACTGTGCAACAAGTACATCGAGTTGTTGCTCTGCCGAAAGCTCTGAAACAATACCTGCCGATGCGTTAACTGTGTTTAGCTGCGTACTGGTATTAGTGTTTGTACTAAGCCCAGTATTCATACAGCCACTTAAAGCAAACATAACGCCACTGGCAACTAATGCTAATTTAATTGATTTCATGATAATCCTTTTTAATATCGTTTTTTGATTATGCGCATTAAACCGTGCTTAATAAAGAAATTACGATAGATTGCATTCATCGTATTAAATTTGCACTTTCATCTGAACTTGTTACATTTCTATTAATTCAAATATGATTTAAAAGAAAAATAAAATGAAAAAACAACTACTCAGCACCTCTATTGCCTTACTTTGCTTAACCACTTTTAATAGCCATGCAGTTACATACCTATCGGCTAAAGCCATGATTGATGTTAAAGATGGCAAGCTCATTAAATCGCCCTTAATTACTATAGATGATGGCGTGATCACTAATGTTGAACAAAATAAAAAACCAACGCTAACTAAAGATGATAAACATATTCAACTCCCTGATTTGACCCTTATGCCTGGTTTAATGGATATGCATGTGCATTTAACGAGTGACCCTACGGTGCCGCGCAGTGAACGTTTAGGCCAGTCAGTTCCTAGAATGGCGATTAAAGCGGCTCATTTTGCTAAAAAAACCTTAGAAGCTGGATTTACAACAGTACGTAATGTTGGCGCAGAAGGTTACAGCGTCATAGCCGTGCGTGACGGCATAAATGCGGGTGACATAGTTGGCCCTCGTATTTGGGCTGCAGGCCCATCACTCGGCATTACTGGCGGGCACTGTGATAACAACCGCCTGCCTCCTGAGCTTAAATATACTTCAAGTGGCGTCGCAGACGGTCCATGGGCTGCGCGTATAAAAGTACGCGAAAATATTAAATACGGGGCAAATGCTATTAAGTTTTGCGCCACAGGTGGAGTATTTTCAAAAGGGACTAAAGTAGGTGCACAGCAGTATTCTTTTGAAGAAATGAAAGCCATTGTTGATGAAGCCCATATGCGAGATTTACCAGTAGCTGCTCACGCACACGGTACAAGCGGTATAAAAACAGCCATTAAAGCGGGTGTTGATAGCGTAGAGCATGCCAGCTTTTTAGATGACGAAGCGATAGCGCTTGCCAAAGAGTATGGAACTTGGCTTTCTATGGATATTTATAACACCGAATACACACTCACTTATGGCGAGCAAAACGGCGTAGACGAAGAAAACCTAAATAAAGAGCGCCAAGTTTCTAAAAGGCAACGTGATAGCTTTAGCCGTGCCGTAAAAGCGGGTGTTAAAATGGTGTTCGGTACCGATGCAGCAATTTACCCGCACGGAGATAATGCAAAACAGTTTAGCCGCATGGTTGAATTTGGCATGACAGAACTACAAGCCATTCAAGCATCAACTATTAATAGCGCTAAGTTATTAAAAATGGATACTCAGTTAGGACAAATTAAAACCGGATTTGCAGCTGATATAATTGCGGTAAAAGCAAATCCTCTTAAAAGTATTAAAACCTTAGAGGCAGTACCTTTTGTAATGAAAGCAGGTGTTGTTTATAAAAACCAGTTGTAAATACACGCTATTAAGGCTGAGTTTACTCAGCCTTAATAAAACTCTCACCTATATTGAATATGCCATAAAAGGGTCACCGCCCCCCTATTAGACTCGCTTTTGTCTATTAATTATCCGAACAGTTTTATTTAATCAAATAAAATGAACTTCCTATTCACTTTAAAAACAATAACCATTATCATTCGCGCAAATCCAATAACGCGAATAGTTATCACTCTATGAAAACGTTTAAGTACTCTCTTATTACTCTTGCTTGTTTAAATGCAAATGTGGCATTTGCCCAAAATACACAAGTTAATCCTGATATTGAACGCATCAGCGTATACGAAAAGCAAAACCGCGTGGTGATGAGCTCTGGTCTTGCTACTAAATCAGACATGTCTTTAATGGAAACTCCTGCACCGGTAGTAATTATTGACCGAGAACTGATTGAATCTCAAGGTGTAGATAGCTTACAAGATTTAGTTAGAAACGTAAGTGGCTTAACACAAGCAGGTAATAATTACGGTATTGGTGATAACTTAGTAATTCGTGGTTTAGATGCAAACTACACCTACGATGGTATGTATGGTGGTGCAGGCCTGGGTAATACATTTAACCCAACTCGTTCACTTACAAATGTTGAATCTGTTGAGGTTTTAAAAGGCCCTGCAACAGGTTTATATGGCATTGGTAGCGCAGGTGGCGTAATTAACCTAATTGAAAAAAAGCCAGAGTTTGAAGAAAAACACAAAGTATCGGCTGAGCTTGGTCAGTGGGATAGCTATTCATTATCGTTTGATAGCACTAACGCTATAACAGATGATTTAGCTTATCGTGTTATGGCTAAAACAGCGTCAAGTGACGGATTTCGCGATTTAAAAGAAGATCGCGACGAAATTTATACCTCACTTAAATACGTGCTTAATGACAGACAAAACATCATGCTTTCTGCAGCCTATATAAAAGATGAAATAGCGGTTGATTCTATTGGTCATCCTATTCGTATTTACAGTGCAGAAACTGCAAACGGCTTAAGCGCGGATGAAGTAACTGGTGCCGATTTAGTAAACGATCCGACAGGAAGCGGCGTACAGTTAAGTGATGCACAACGCGACCAACTTGCTAATTCATTATCAGCATCTGATGGCTTAACACCTTATAGCTTTGGCACAAATGGTATTATTTCACCAATGGCTGATGCTAACGAAGGTGAAGAGTTGCGTTTTAAATTAACGCATAACTATTACATTACTGACGATTTGTTTTTAAACCAGCAGCTACAGTACCGTAACTACACATCAAGTTTTGCGCGCCAAACAGGTGCATATAACTACGTCTATTCAACACGCGATGGAATAATTAATAACGACCCTCGTGCTCCATTAGTTGAAGACGGTGTACTTTACCCGTATGCAGCACGCCGCCAAGAATACCGCCAAGTAGAAGCAGATGAAAAATCATGGCAGTACTTCTTAGATTTACGTTATGACTTTATGTTAGGCGACGTAGATAACGAATTACTAGTTAACGCCAACTACGAAGATAGAGATATTCGTTTTAAACAATTCTCAATATGGGATCAAGATTACGTACTCACAAACAATGATGGTGATGTAACGTACCAAGGTTCGTTGCCGTATATTTACGATATAAGAAAACCAAATTGGCCAACCGGTAACTTTGAAGATTACGATCCGCTTAAAACAAGTGACTACAATAAAAAAGTACAAGCATGGGGCTTAGGCATTCAACATGTTGGTTACATAACTGAAGAACTTACAACGCGTATTGGTGTGGCGTATAACCGAATTGAGCAAACTTATGAGCACTTTGGTGTTGATGAGCGCTACAGTTCTAGCCGTGCAGAGCCAACACCTGAAGCGAGTACATCAGATTCTGGCTTAACGTATAACCTTGGTGCAACGTATCAGCCATCTGAAGATTTATCTGTATTTGTAAATCATTCAAAAGGGCGTACAGCGTATAGTGTATTAGGCTCTGTGGCAGGTAACGAAGCTGACCGTGAAGATTCAGAGTCTATAAGTAACGACCTAGGCTTTAGATTTAAAGCATTTGATGACCAACTACTCGCATCTGTTGTTATATTTGAAAGCTCTCGTACTAATTTAGAATACGCAAACCCGCTTTATGACGCATTAACATCAGGCTCAGATGTACCTGAAAGCTATTATGATGGTAAAGAGCAAACAAAAGGTGTTGAGCTTGATTTAAATGCTTACTTGAACGATAAATGGAAAGTAAACGTAAACGGTATTTATCAAGATGCACGTGACAAAAGTAATCCTAATAGCAGCAGTTACGACACACGCCAAAAAGGTGTGCCTTACGTAACAGCAAGTACGTGGGTAACCTACTACGCAGATATGTTTAATTTACCTGAAGCTGTAAATATAAGTGGTGGTATTACATTTGTAGATAACAGAAGTACTAATTCAAGTTCGTTTTCGATTCCTGATGGTTATGTACCAAGTTACACGACTTACGATACAGCTGTATCGTATACAACTGATAAATGGCATATGCAGTTAAACTTAAATAACTTGTTCAACAAAAAGTATTACTCAAAAGCGATGTTTTTAGGTGGTATGCCAGGCGAAGAGCGTAATGCAAAACTAAGTTTTAGTTACACACTTTAATTGGTTAACCTGAACTCTGGATAATAAATCTATCTCAAGCAGCTATTTTCAGCGCTCAGGTTAGTTAAATACTTAAAAAGCACGGTTTTCTAATTTAGTAGCCGTGCTTTTTTGTGTTTTATAAACGCTTAATCTAAATTAAATAGTAACCACTATGCGACCGTTAATTTCACCTTTGAGCATATCATCAAAAATTTCGTTAATGTCCTCTAAGCGTTTTTCTTCAATAATCGCTTTTACTTTACCTTGCGCTGCAAATTCCAAGCATTCTTGCAAATCTTTACGCGTACCAACAATAGAGCCCACTACTGAAATGCCATTAAGCACAGTATCAAAAATAGGAAGTGGCATATCCTCTGGAGGTAATCCCACTAATACGCATTTACCGCCACGGCGTACACTTTGATAGGCTTGTTCAAACCCCGCTTTAGACACCGCAGTACACACAACACCATGCGCGCCACCTACTTGTTCAAAAATAGCTTCGCTTGGAACCACCTCTTTAAAATCGAGGGTGATATCTGCGCCTAGCTCTTTAGCAAGCGCGAGTTTTTCTTTACCTGTATCAACAGCTATTACATTAAAACCCATTGCTTTAGCGTACTGTACTGCTAAATGACCAAGCCCGCCCACACCAACAATAGCAACCCACTGCCCTGGTTTAGCACCGGATACTTTTAATGCTTTATAGGTTGTAACACCTGCACAAAATAATGGAGCAGCCTCAGAAAAACCGAGTTCTTCTGGTATTTTTACAACGTAGTCGCCATGCGCTAAACAATATTCTGCATAACTACCGTCAATAGAATAGCCAGTATTGTGCTGCGATAAACACAGTGTTTCTTTACCATCTAGGCAAAACTCACAGTGCCCACATGCGCTATAGAGCCAAGGAATACCGACTCTATCGCCAACTTCTAAGTGCTTAATGTTGCTTCCGACTTTTTCGATAACACCGACACCTTCGTGCCCTGGTACTAATGGCATTTTTGGTTTTACTGGCCAATCCCCATGACAGGCATGTAAATCGGTATGGCAAACGCCACAGGCCGCTATTTTTACTAAAACATCGTTTATTCCCACCTCAGGAATTGGTAAGTCTGTTATTTCTAATTTACCTTTGTATTGAGTATTAATTGCAGCTTTCATAGTCATTCCATCGTATGTGAAGAAAATTAAAGATAAGGATTTATTTATGTATTGTTGTGTACAACATATCCTAATATAGATGTATAAATATTAATCTAAATCATATTTTAGTCATTTAAATTAACTTATAAGCCTGCTAAGAACTTGCTATCCATAATGAGCGTGATAGCATTTACTTTCTGAAATTACTGAAAGTTACTAAGCTATGAGTTTATCCGAAAAGAATTTTGCCTTTGTAATGCATTGTGGTGAGATGGGCAGCCGATGGGGATTCAATCGTACGATCGGACAAATGTGTGGTTTGCTGATTATTACTAAAAACCCAATGACAGCTAATGAGATTGCAGATGCGCTTAGTATTTCTCGCGGTAATGTAAGTATGGGCATTAAAGAGCTGCAATCGTGGCAGTTAATTAAAGTACAGCATATTCCTGGCGATCGTAAAGAGTACTACGCCCCTGCTGGCGATATTTGGGATATGGCAAATCGCGTATTTGAAGAACGTAAAAAACGTGAAATTGAGCCCACCTTAACACTACTACGCGATAACTTATTAGACGAAGCCAGTAACGACGATGAACTTTACGCACAAAAACAAATGGGTGAGATTCACAACCTACTTGAAACCGTCACTAAATGGTCATCAGAACTACAGCGTTTAACGCCAGAGCAACTTAATAAGCTAATGAAGCTAGGTTCTGGAATTGGTAAAGTTATTGACCTAAAAGAAAAGATATTCAAAAAAGAATAAAGCCGCAATTGCGGCTTTATTTATAGGTATATTTTAAAAATTAGATTTTTGGATAACCAATTCTATCCGACAAGTAACCTACACTAGTAGCAAAGTAATACGAGCGATTCCAATGCATAAACACTTTGTAGTTATCGTACGCTAAGTACATACGTCCATTTATATCATCAGGCATAACCAGCGCAGCACGTACGTCTACATTAGGTAAATCAGAACCATCAGCTTTACGAACACCCAGTGCTTGCCAATCAGCTAATGAGCGCTCTGAGTCGTTCCAATATTCTAACCACTGCTTGCGAGTTTTTGTACCACGCACTAAAACGTATTTACTATCAAAGTTTTCAGGTAACTGAACTTGGCGACCCCACGTAAGAGAGTCATTCCAGCCTTCTTGCTTTAGGTAATTAGCAATTGAGGCAAAAGCATCTTCTTTTGTAGTCCAAATATCTTTACGACCATCGTTATTGTAATCAACCGCGTAAGCATTAAAAGAGGTAGGCATAAATTGCGTTTGCCCCATTGCGCCTGCCCAAGAGCCTTTAAATTTATCAAGCGTTATGTGGCCCGACTTTAAAATATCCAGTGCAGCCCAAAGTTGGCGCTTATAAAGTGCTTCTCGGCGTCCATCAAAAGCAAGTGTCACTAATGATGAAATAACGTTATGACCGCCTTGAATTGTACCAAAGTTACTTTCAAGCCCCCAAAGCGCGACTATAAAGCGTGCTTGTACGCCAAACTCTTTCGCTACTTTTTCAAGTACCTCTTTGTTTTCTGAGTAAAGCTTACGTGCGCGGTCAATCTTCCATTGTGGTACACGTTTTGGTAAATACGTTTCAAGGGTTTCTTTTACTTCTGGCTGGTTTTTGTCAGCCGAAACCACTTTTTCTTTATACGTTGCTGTTGCAAACGCATCGTCAATAAGTTTGGCTTCATAACCTTTTGCGATAGCTTCTTGCTTTAAATTCGCTAAATAATCTTGAAATTCAGCCTGAGTTTTTGCCATAACAGGTGAGCTTAAACATACACCACATAATATAACGATAAGTTTTTTAATCACTATCAACTCCATTGTCTTTTCGTAATTGGCTTAGCAAATTTTGCTCAGGTGGTGGAATTTGTAAGTAGTAGCCTTTATCAGGATTTGATAACGCTGCTTTTACAGTTTCTAAATCTGCCCCACCTAAATGCTCACGTTTTGCTAAATTGATGATCATCACATAAACAGGTTGACCAAACATAGTCATCAAAGGTTCCGGAACTTTGCTAAAATCATCTCTTTTTTCAACAAATAAGAACGTATCCGCTTTTTTCTTACTTTTATATACTGCAGTGAGCATTATGGCCCTATAAATTCTTGCTTAACAATGCCGCACACTATAACATGAGAGTAATAATAAGTTAGAAAAATTAGATTAGAAATTTCAATAAAGGCCCTATTCAGCCTACGTTTATCTAAAATTAATTTCTAATCAGACAAATCAATTGAGCGTGTATGTCGGACCAAATTTTTGAGTTAAAAGGGAATCTTTTTACGTTATCAGTTTTGCATCTTTATAGTACTGATATAAACCTTTTAGCAGAACAACTGTATGTAAAAATAGCCCAGGCCCCTAAGTTTTTTGAGGGTGCGCCTATTGTCGTTAATTTAATTGAAATTAAAAACAGTTCACTTGATTTTGTTCACTTAAAATCATTAATCGAGCGAATGAGTTTTAATCCAGTTGGTGTGTGTAATGGCTCAGATGAGCAACATACTCAAGCAAAGTCTGCTGGCTTATCTGTTTTAAATTATTCACAAGACGTTAAGAGCGAACCTGTTAAACAAGAGCCCAATACATCGATTGTAGAAAAAACGGTGCATTTACCAGCGCAAATTATCAGCGGTACAGTTCGCTCTGGACAACAAGTTTATGCAAAAGATAGAGATTTGATAGTACTTGGCGCAGTTAGCCATGGTGCGGAAGTCATTGCCGATGGGAATGTGCATATTTATGGCACGCTACGCGGTCGCGCTATTGCAGGCGCAAAAGGTTTTAAAGAAGCACACATTTTTTGCCAAAAACTTGAAGCCGAGCTGGTTTCAATAGATGGTAATTACTGGATCAGTGATTCGCTACAAGGTGAACATTGGGGAAATGCAGTGCAAATACAACAAAAAGACGAATCATTAGAAATTTCAGCTTTGGTTAAAGGATAAATCTCATGGCAAAAGTAATTGTCGTTACCTCAGGTAAAGGCGGTGTTGGTAAAACAACATCAAGTGCTGCAATTGGCACAGGCTTAGCGTTAAAAGGCTATAAAACAGTTATTATCGACTTTGATATTGGTTTACGTAACTTAGATTTAATTATGGGTTGTGAACGCCGCGTTGTTTATGACTTTGTAAATGTAATTAATGGTGAGGCAAACCTTAACCAAGCGCTTATTAAAGATAAACGTGTAGATAAATTATTTTTACTACCTGCTTCACAAACTCGTGATAAAGATGCTTTAACACGTGAAGGTGTTGAACGCGTACTAAATGAACTAAAAGAAGACTTTGATTACAT
Organism: Pseudoalteromonas sp. SR45-1; assembly: GCF_014163655.1. NCBI lineage: Bacteria > Pseudomonadati > Pseudomonadota > Gammaproteobacteria > Alteromonadales > Pseudoalteromonadaceae > Pseudoalteromonas > Pseudoalteromonas sp. SR45-1. The sequence continues at coordinate 51,686 of NZ_JACJDR010000012.1, forward strand.
AGTATGTGATTCACCAGCAGGTATTGAAGCTGGCGCTATGATGGCGATGTACTTTGCTGATGAAGCAATTGTTACAACAAACCCAGAGGTGTCGTCAGTTCGAGATTCAGATCGTATTTTAGGTATTTTACACAGCAAATCAAAACGTGCTGAAGAAGGCCTAGAAAATATTAAAGAACACTTACTATTAACACGCTATAACCCTGGTCGTGTTGAAAAAGGTGAAATGCTATCGGTAGAAGATGTGCAAGATATTCTGTCAATCCCATTATTAGGGGTTATTCCTGAATCGCAAGCGGTATTAAGTGCTTCAAACTCAGGCCAACCTGTTATATTGGATACAGAATCTGATGCAGGCCAAGCTTATTCTGATGCAATTAACCGCTTACTAGGTGAAACCGTCGATTTTCGCTTCTTAGACGTTGAGAAAAAAGGCTTATTTAAACGGATTTTTGGAGGTTAACGTGTCTTTACTTGACTACTTCCGCTCAGAAAAGAAAAACAGTGCGTCACTAGCAAAAGAGCGATTGCAGATCATTGTCGCGCACGAGCGTTCTCAGCGAGGAACGCCGGATTACTTACCACAATTAAAACAAGATATTTTAGATGTGATCCGTAAATACGTGAACGTAAGTACCGATGCAGTTCAGGTTCAGTTTGATCAAAACGAAGACGATTTAGCCGTACTTGAGCTAAACGTTACACTACCTGATGAAGAAAAGAAGTAATTGAAGAAAGGGCGCTTTATAAGCGCCCTCTTTATTTTCATTTACTTTTTAATAACTTTCTAAATATCTACGTTTTAATCCCTTGCATGCAACTAAAACTTTTTCACTATGTAACACAAAAATTATAGATAATACCAATTCGCTTAATTAAGTGATCTATTTTGAGGATGGAAAAACGTGTTGATAGCTAGGCAAAAAAATCGCTATTTAGTTGTTCTAAATGAGATTTTTTAACACAGGTAACGACACGTTTAGCGCCGTAAAATGATTAAGTATTATTGCGGATTGGTATAAGTATTACACAGTAAAAAAAATATCTAGTCTTAAGTATCCCATTCTTTTAAAGCGTCTTTAACATAGTTATAGCGCCAAGAGCTTAATAAATCAGGCTTAATATGGCTTTGTTTTTGCTCATTAGTTAACTTCCAATTCCAACTAATCAATTGATTAATTTGCTTTTTAGAGGCCATAACGTCTTCTGGTATATTGTGCTCTTTAGCGACTTTAGTGATCTTTTGTTTAATATCTTTGGCTACTTTTTTATAAGTAGGAAAATCAATTAAGCGCTTAAGTACTTCAGGATGCTCAGCATCTGGTACTGCTTTGGCAACTTCAATACACTTGATTATATCTACACCAGAGCGATTAACTTCAATAGCTTCAACTCCTGGAATTTGACGTAGAGCATTTAAACTTGAAGGACCACGTTTGGCAATTTCAGTCATGTTATGTTCTTTTAACACAAAATTTAGCGCTAAATTTTTCTTAATGGCTTTGTTTCTGCGCCATACAGCAAGTTCTTTTAAAACCGCAAGTTCGTGCGGTTTGAGTTGCCATGCATTTTTAATATCTTTATATAAAAGCTCGTCTGGTGTTTGAAACGCACGTTTTTTAGCTATCAATTCACTTTCGTTTATTACAATGTCAAAGAACCCAGCGGCATTAATACGCTCTATAATCAGCTCGAAACACGGCAATAAGTAAAAAGTATCTGCAGCAGCATAATCTAACTGTTTTTTAGTTAACGGACGTTGTAGCCAGTTAGTGCGTGACTCACTTTTATCTATTTCAATACCTTGCAACTCTTTTACCATAAGGGCAAAGCCCATACAGTTACCTTCCCCAAGTAACTGCAACGCAAATTGTGTATCAAAAAGTGGGGATGGAACAAAGCCTGCGTATTTTTGAAAAACCTCAATATCTTCTGAAGGAGAATGCAGTACTTTTAAAACACTAGGATCTTTTAGTATTTCCCAAAAATCGAATAATGAGAGCTCAGCTAACGGATCGATAAGCGCTAAATGCTCACCATCAAAAACTTGGATAAGTGCAACTTCTGGATACAAAGTGCGACGACGCATAAACTCAGTATCAATAGCTAAAATAGGCTTATTTTTTATTTGTTCAACAAAAGTGTTCAGTTGATTTTGGGTTTCGATCAATTGGTATTGCACTTAATCTCCTACAATAAAAAAGCCGACATATGTCGGCTTTTTTATAGGTTGCTAATCTTTCAAGGCTCTTCGGAGTATTTTACCTACGTTAGTTTTAGGTAACTCATCCCTAAACTCTACCAGTTTTGGGACCTTGTAATTAGTTAAATTATCACGACAGTGACTTATTATATCTTTTTCAGTTAAAGAAGGGTCTTTTTTAACAACAAAAACTTTAACTTGTTCACCACTTACATCGTGAGGAATACCAATAGCAGCAACTTCAAGCACACCTTCGTGCATAGCCACTACCTCTTCAATCTCATTAGGGAAAACATTAAAGCCAGATACAATGATCATGTCTTTTTTGCGATCTACAATAAAGAAGAAACCTTCATCGTCATAAGTTGCAATATCACCTGTTGCAAACCAGCCATCTTTTAAACATTCAGCTGTTGCATCTGGTCGATTGTAATAGCCCACCATAACCTGCGGGCCTTTCACACACATTTCACCCGGTTCACCTTTAGCGGCCTCTTCACCGTTATCAAGTATTAGCTTAATCTCAGTATTAGGCGCAGGCAAACCAATAGAGCCGTTATATGCTTCTAAATCATAAGGACTAATAGTTACTAATGGAGAACATTCTGTAAGGCCATAGCCTTCCATTAATTTTGAGCCAGTCACTTTTTGCCACTTTTCAGCAACAGGACGTTGCACGGCCATACCGCCACCAAGTGACATTTTTAAATGACTGAAATCAAGTTCAGCAAAACCTGGTGTGTTTAATAAACCGTTAAATAACGTATTAACACCAGTAATAGCTGTAAATTTATGCTGACCTAGCTCTTTAACAAACCCAGGCATATCTCGTGGATTTGTGATTAATATATTTAAACCACCGTACTTCATAAACGTCAGGCAGTTAGCTGTTAAAGCAAATATATGATAAAGCGGTAAAGCGGTAACAACAACTTCTGTACCACGATTTAACACTTTGTCTAAACAGCCTGAAACTTGCTCAAGGTTACCAACCATATTGCCATGGCTCAGCATTGCCCCTTTTGATACACCTGTTGTGCCACCGGTGTACTGTAAAAAAGCAAGATCGGACAAGCTCATTTCAGGACGTGTATATTTAGTTTCGTCTGCAGCTAGAACGTCTGAAAAGTTAATTGTGTTTGGTAAGTTGAACTTTGGCACCATTTTTTTAATGTGCTTAACAACAAAGTTGACTATGTGCTTTTTAAGCCCACCAACCATATCGCCTACTTGCGTTACTACAATGTGTTTAACATCAGTGTGTGCAAGTGACTTTTCAAGTGTGTCAGCAAAGTTTGCTAAAATGAAAATAGCGGTAGTGTCAGAATCCTTTAACTGATGCTCTAACTCACGCACAGTGTAAAGTGGGTTAACATTTACAACCACACAACCTGCACGTAAAATACCTAAAATGGTGACTGGTGTTTGTAGTAAGTTAGGCATCATTACGGCAACTTTGTCGCCTTTTTTAAGACCTAAATCATTTTGAATGTAGGAAGCAACTTTTTTTGTTGCTGTATCTATTTCGCTATAAGACAGCGTTTTACCCATATTAGTAAATGCAGGTAAATCGGTGTAGTCAGTAAAACTTTTTTCGAACACTTCGAGTAACGAGTTGTAATGCTCAGGATCGATTGTTTCAGGCATACCCTCTGGGTAGCGCTTAAGCCAGATTTTTTCCACTCTTAGCCCCTGTTTATAATTATATTTTTATTAACCTTAATCTAAGTAAGGCGCTTTAACAATTGAGCAAATACTCTAATGGAGGAATAATCCCACATTTTACGTAAACTTACAATTAACATGCACCATTTTGCAGCATAAAGTCTTGAATATGCTCAAAACAGTGTTCACTACTTTGCATATGACAGTGGTGCCCACCATCTACATTAATTACCTTTAAGCTATTGTAATAACTAATATACTTTGCCAGATTTTGTTTTACAAACGAATAACCTTCGTTACCTAAAATTAATTGGCACGGTGCAATTAAATCTTTTATTGCACCAATACATTGCGCCTCATTAAACCTAAAACCTGAGTGATTTTTAAGCTTTGGATCAGTTGTTAATGTATAACCATCTAAAACCGATTTTATATTTCGCTGCATTAAAAGAGCAATAAGCTCACTATTCAAATCGGTTGTTTGAGCACGTGCTTCATAAATAAGCTCTTTCGATTTATAAACTCTCTGCTTCTTATTTTTTAAACGCGCTCTATTTAATACTGCACTTTTTAGCTGTTCACATACGCCTTCGCTGGGAGTTGTAACACACCCAATCCCCTCAATAAAGGTAACAGATTTTACATAATCACCAAAGCAACTAGCAAAAAGCCCTGCAACCATGGCTCCCATCGAATGCCCAACTAAATGCACTTTTTTAACACCAAGCGCATTAATAAGTTGGTACACATCATCAATATAATCAACAAAATAATAATGTGCATCATCACTTCGCCAAGATGATAAACCATGCCCGACAAAATCAATACAGTACCAAGTGTGCTTTGGCTTAGCTTTACTTAACATTGGTATAAAACTGTGGCAGTTATCTAACCAACCATGCAACGCTATTACTATTTCATCCCCAGAACCTACTTTTAAGCCATGAATATTCAAGTTATTGGTTTCAATATTAAATGGCTGCACGGCAAGTCCTTTATTAATTTAGAGCATCATTATTTATAGCATACAAGTTGTCAGACCACTAACCGAGAAAATGGTGCCAAATTCGCTATTTAATTATCTTGATGTTCTAAAGAAAGTAAAAAATATAAAATAAAATTTAAACGATATCATAAGCTTAATTACAAAAAAAATAAGCTGATCTTTTTAAATATATTTGCTTTGTATGCCTTTTGAACAATTAAAAGGTGATAGCATCATATGTAGTTAAGCTATAACCAGTATAATTTAAATAAATAGAACTAACAGCGTTAACTACAATTCTATTCATATAACCCTAAATTATAAATATCTTAGATATTCATTTATTTATCATACTATCTGTATACAATATCAGCGGCTATTAAATAAGGTACACTCATAAGGTACAACCATGAAAAAACAGATCAGCTTATTAGCGCTTTTATGCACCGCTTCTGGTGCTTACGCAGAATCAGCACCTAAAAATGTAATTTATATGATTGGTGACGGCATGGGTCCGGCTTACACTACGGCTTATCGCTATTTTAAAGATGACCCTGCAACAAAAGAAGTAGAAGGCACGGTTTTTGACACTATTTTAAAAGGCATGGCTCACACCTACCCTGATGACCATACTTATGTAACAGACAGCGCTGCGGGTGCTACAGCGCTTAGTAGCGGCCATAAAAGTTATAATGGTGCAGTTGCTGTAGATACAGATAAAAAGCCAGTTAAAACCATGCTTGAAATGGCAAAAGAGCGCGGTATGACAACAGCGCTTGTAGCAACTTCACAAATAAACCATGCAACACCTGCTAGCTTTACAGCTCACAATGAATCTCGTTACAACTACGATGATATTGCCAACGATTATATTGATAATAAGATTGCTGGTAAATTACCTGTTGATTTAATGCTAGGTGGCGGTACTAAATATTTTATTCGTGACGACCGTAATTTAGTTGAAGAATTTAAAGCGGCAGGTTACCAATACGGTGACGATATTAATAATCTGGGACAAATTACACAAATACCTGCCATAGGTTTGTATGCAAGCAAAGGCTTGCCATTTGCCCTTGATATGAACCCAACTCGCCTTACTCAGTTAACATCTAAAGCGCTTGGTTTACTAGATAACCAGAATGAAGAAGGCTTTTTTGTGATGATTGAGGGCAGCCAAATTGATTGGTGTGGTCACTCTAACGATATAGCGTGTGCGATGGCTGAAATGGACGACTTTGCTAAATCAATCGAAAAAGCAAAAGCGTACGTTGATAAAAATAAAGACACTATACTTGTAGTTACAGCCGATCATTCAACGGGCGGCTTAACTATTGGTTCGCACGGCCAATTTAAATGGGAAACAGACGTAATTAAAGGTGTTAAGGCAACGGCTAGTAAGTTAACAGACAAACTTATGGAGTCTAAAGACTTAAAACCAGTATGGACTGCTAACACCAATATTGAATTTACAACTGAAAACCAAATCAAACTTGAGCAAGCTAAAAAAATGGGCGAAAAAGCGCTTAATTTAGCTGTTAAAAGTATTATTAGTGATGCAAGCTTTACTGGCTGGACAACTGGCGGACACACCGCTGTAGACGTTCAAGTATTTGCCTATGGCAAAGGCAGTGAGCAATTTATCGGCTCACAAAATAATACTGATATTGCAGATAAGCTGATTGGCTTTATTGAGCAGTAAATTTCACCTCGTTTTGAACACAAAAAGCCCGAACACATGTTCGGGCTTTTTATTGAATTTTATCGCTGTATTTATCTAAAGCGCTCAATTAAGCTTTAAGCGTATATATCAACGCCTATTAAATTTTGTACTTCGGCTCTACGTTCTAAATTAGCAAATTCAGTATAAGTAGAAATCGCTTTACTTACTTGAGCTGTCGGTTGGTCGTAAATTGTTTGGCTGTATTCATTGCTTTTAGCACTGCTTTTAAACAGCTGATTAGCTAGTTCGACGCCCTCGACACTGCTTTTTACATAATCGGTATTCGTTTTTTGAGCAGCCGGCTGGTCTAATAAACTCTGTGGTTTATTAGTAACAACTTTAGTAGGGCTAACCCTACCCGGAATATCCCCGGTAAAAAAACCTGAACCAATAGGCAGCGTCATTACGCGTCTCCAACCTTAATATTGTATAAAATTATGATTTAAAAACAACCAATTTGCAAATAATATGATTAGTCACGCCCTGGTAGCTTTTTCCACGTTACCGTATCGCGCACATATTTAGGTTGAGCGTCACTCGCTTTTACAACGTCACCCGCTAAAAACGCGGCTTCAACATGCGCTAATATATAACGCGCATCAGGCAATGTAATATCAGTATTAATTGTCACGTTTTCAAAGTCATTTAGCGCATCAGGATAGGTTTTAAAGCCCGTGCCCACAGCTACAGATGGCTCAGTGGTCGCTATATAGTCATTATTTAGTAAATCAGGTTTTATAACGCATTCTTGGTTAACTAAAAGCATTAGATTATTTTGCGCTTGGTAATGTGCAAAGTATATCTCCCCCATACGCGCATCTATACTTGGATAAACACTCAGGCTGCCTTTTTGTTCAAACGTTTGTTGAGCCATAGTAGCCAGTGTAGACACACCAACAAGCGGCAAATTAGTTGAATACGCTAAGCCTTGCGCTATAGCAACACTAATACGTACACCGGTGAAACTACCTGGCCCCTGGCCAAAACCAATTACGTCTAAGTCTTTTAATTTACAGTTTGCTTTAGTTAAAAGTTCATCCACAAGTGGAAGTATTTTTTGGCTGTGCTGCTGCGGACACTCTTCAAAATGATGAAACGTTTGGCCCTGGTAATGTAAAACAATTGAAAGTGCTTCAGTTGAAGCATCAAGGGCAAGGATATTACTTTTGATCATTTTAGTACTCTAATTAATTTGTTTTAAAAATGTATTGGCATCTTCTAAGCTTCGCGTGCGGCGCATCGGTGGTAAGCTTTTTAAAAATACTTGGCCATATTGGCGTGTAACTAAGCGATTATCACATATTACAAGTACGCCTTTGTCTTTACTATCTCGAATTAAACGCCCTACACCTTGCTTTAGCGCAATTACAGCCTGCGGTAATTGTATGTGTGAAAAAGGGTCTTTTCCCTGCATTTGGCAATCTTGCATTTTAGCTTGTAGCAATGGATCGTCAGGGGCTGCAAATGGCAATTTGTCTATAATAACACAACTTAATGTACTGCCGCGTACATCGACACCTTCCCAAAAAGAAGCCGTGCCGAGTAATACCGCATTACCATGGCGAGTAAATTTCTCTAAAATTATACGCTTAGACATTTGCCCTTGCATATAAACTGGGTAGTCTATTTGTGTAGTTAGCCCTTCGGCCACTAAGTGCATCATTCGATAGCTAGTAAATAACACAAAACAACGCCCTTGTGCTGATTTTATAAGCTCAAGCGTTAGTTTTACAATTGCATGTGGCATATTATCAGCATGCGATTCGGGTAAGTAGCGAGGTAAACACAGCAGCGCCTGATTAGGGTAGTCAAATGGGCTATCTACCATCATGCTTTGTTTTGGCTTTAAACCTAGGCTTGCATTAAAATGCCCTAGTTTGTTATCAACCGAAAGTGTTGCAGAAGTGAATACAAATCCTGCGCCCGTGTCTTGCATCATTTGAGCAAACTTAGCAGATACATTCAATGGCGTTATATTAATTGTTAAATAACGGCGCGTTGTTTCATACCAATAACTAAAGCCGGTTTGGGCTGTATCAAAAACCCGCTCTAACTGCCCTTTAAACGCAAGTGCACGTTCAAATGGATGCTCAATTTTGTCGCTTCTATCTAGGCAAAGCTTGAGTACTTGATAAACAAAATCTAAATCACTGATCACACGATGGAGCGCCGAGCAAATTTGTTTATCGCTTAGTTTTTCTCGCCAATCGCCACGGCTGCCATCAACACCAAATTGTAAACGTAAATCAGCAACGCTTGTCTCAAGCTTGTTTAAGCTTTTACCAAGTTGCAGCATATCGGGAATTTCAGCTCTATAAATAGCACGTAAATCATTAATTAAATCTACCAACTTTTTAGTGCTAACACTTTCACCAAAGTAATCGCTGGCAATTTCGCTTAACTGATGGGCTTCATCAAATATATATGCGTCGGCTTTTGGCATAAGTTCAGCAAAGCCACTTTCTTTTACAGCCATATCAGCAAAAAACAAATGGTGATTAATTACAACCACATCGGCATCGGCCGCAGTTAAACGTGCTTTGCGTATATAACAGCTTTGAAAATCTGGACACTCTTTACCTAAACAATTATCGGCTGTTGAATTTACATAAGGCAGTACTTTGGCATCATCTTCTATACCTATACAATCGGCCAAATCGCCCGATTGTGTTTCGCTTGCAAACTTAGCTACCATAGCTAGTTGATGCATTACGTCGGAGTCGTCAGTAGGTACATGTGCAACATGTTGATTAAGTCGGTAGGTGCATAGGTAATTGGCGCGCCCTTTTAATAAGGCGGTTTTTTTTGAAGCACTTAAAGCTTTAACTAGTTGCGGTAAATCTCTGTGATAAAGCTGCTCTTGTAGAGCTTTAGAACCTGTTGATATTATCGTGCGCCCTTTTGACTTAAGTGCAGGGGCTAAATATGCAAATGTTTTACCCGTACCCGTGCCTGCTTCAACAACTAATTGCGAACTGTTTTTTAATGCATCCGCAACAGCTACTGCCATATCAATTTGTGGTTGGCGAGGCGTATACCCATCTAAAGATAACGCTAAAGGCCCGGTTGCACTAAACAGCTGTTTGATAATACCAATCACTTTAAAATAAATAATAGCGGGATTTTACGTAAGCAAAGCATTAAGGGCAAGTAATTATAAAACCCACTTTTACTTTACGAATTAATACGCACTTTAATAGTGAGATTAATCATTCGATATTACAATACACTGTGTATTTATAACGTACATTTAATTTAATAATGACAATATTTACAAAGCCTAATTTTCTATTAACTCTTACTAAAAATAATCCGTATTAAAAGCTATATTTAGGCATAAAAACTGTGACTCTGAAATATTACAGGAGTACCATACGCGGGTTTATAATCCTCTTTTTCGTGTGTCGTTAAAAAAATAGTAAGGTTAGCCAATGAATGCTTGGTATCTCATTTGTTTTCTCTCTGCCATTGCAATTTTTATTGCTTTTGCAAACCAATATATCCTCAAAATGCAAACTACAATTGCCATTACTACAGGCTCAGTTGTTATTTCTTTATTATTGATTATTGCCGTTAAATTATTAGGCGATCAAAATGCGTTAGCCATGACCCAAATTGTTTCCAGTATTAACTTTAACGAGTTATTACTCAAAGGTATGCTCGGATTTTTACTTTATGCTGGCGCATTGGAAATTAACCTTATGGCGCTTCGAAAACAGCGCTGGGAAATAACCGCACTAGTGCTATTTTCTACTATTGCTTCCACTTTTATAGTCGGTTATTTGAGTTTTTATCTATTTGCCTTATTTGGCTTTGATGTACCGTTTATATACTGTTTATTATTTGGCGCGCTTATTAGCCCAACCGACCCTATTGCCGTACTTGCAATTATTAAACAAATGCGAGCGCCAGAAGGAATCTCAGTTCAAGTAGAAGGTGAGTCGCTATTTAACGACGGTATTGGTTTAGTAATATTTACGACCATTTTTTCGGTTGCTTTTTATGGCACCGATGCACAATTTGGCGATATAGCAGAACTCTTTTTTGTAGACGCCCTAGGCGGCATTGCGTTTGGTTTGGTTATCGCTTTGGTTGGCCACTTTTTAATTATTAACAGCCGCGATGTAAACATTCGCTTATTGATAACCTTAACTATTCCTACCGCAGGTTTTGCTGCTGCAAATATTTGGGAAATATCAGGCGCACTTGCCATGGTAACAAGCGGCATATTAATGGGTAACATTACTCGTACTAAAGCAACTGAGCGCACGGGGCCTGAAGACACTCGTTACGTAAAAGATTTTTGGCATGCAACCGATAGCTTTTTAAATGCCCTACTGTTTTTAATAATAGGTATGCTAATAGTGACGATGCCAATCACGCTTGGTGAAATTGGCTTAGGCTTACTAATGGTACCTGCAGTATTACTAGCACGCTTTATTAGCGTAGGCGCACCCTTTGTCATCTTTAAACGCTTTAGAAGTTACGATAAACACAGTGTTAAAATTTTAACCTGGGGTGGGCTACGCGGTGGGCTTGCACTGGCAATGGCGGCAGCAATTCCACGCGAGCAAGTTTTTGTAGGTGGCTCTGACCTACATAACCTAATCGTGATTGTTACCTACGTTGTGGTTATATTTTCTATTATTGTACAAGGCTTAACTATTTCACCGCTTATTCAAAGCAGTATTAAATCAGCTGAGCAAGCAAAGTAATAAATGCTTTGTGAGCAATCAACTCAGTAACCAAGTTATTATATAAATCACTTGGTTACTGTTACTCACGTGTTACAAAAACACTTTAAAGTTCTATAAATTGTTATCCTTTTTATTTATCTTCTTTGTTTAAATTAATCCGCTTGAAATGCAAATGAAAACAATTATAATTTTGGCTTTTCCTCTGTAGGGCTTTTCAATGTCCAAAAATAATTCTCACGTGTTTTTAAATTTGGTATCTCTGGGCAAACGACAACTTCATTGTTTTATTGTGCTTTTTATAATGGCTATGGCAAGCTTTAATGTGTCGGCCTCACCTAATGAGCAAACAAAAATAAAACAAATTGCACAGCTTGCAGAGTATGTAGGTGTAGATTACGTGGCAGCTGTTGGAAATGGTGAAATACTAGACCCAGACGAATATCAAGAAATGACTGAATTTTCGCACGTTATTATTGAGCAAGCTGGACAGCTATCAAGCCAAACCAATGAGTTTGATACAGTAAAGGCACAAGCTAAAACACTGCATACAGCGATTGCCAATAAAGCGAGTGTTGCCGATGTACGTGCAGCAAGCTCAGCGCTTCGTGAGTCGCTGCTTACATTTATGCCACAACTATCGTTACCTACATCGCTGCTTCCGGTTGAGCAAACTAAAGCGCTTTTTGCTACTAACTGCTCAATGTGTCACGGCCCTAGTGGTCAAGGCGACGGTCCGCTTGCAAAAAATTTATCGCCAGAGCCTACCAACTTTACCGACGAAGAGCGCGCAACAAACCGCTCATTAATGGGGTTATTTGACGCTGTAAGTAACGGCATTGACGACACACCTATGGTTGCTTTTACCCAATTTAATGAACAACAACGATGGTCTTTAGCTTTTTATGTAGGTAGCTTGGCATTTAAAGATGTTCAAAAACCACAAAATGTAGAACAAAACATTACCGCTTCGCAGATTGTAAACCTAAACCCTGCACAATTATCAGCGGGTCAAAGTGAAGCGCAAGCACACTACGTTAAATGGTTACGTGGTAATCCAGAGCAATTATTTACCGGTAAAAAGAATCCGATAACGGTTACTCGAACGCAGTTACTTGCAGCGCAAGCAGCGCATGCTAAAGGTAATTACTCACAAGCAAGTGATTTAGCAATTAGCGCATACTTAGATGGCTTTGAGCTTGTTGAAAACAACTTAAATGCCTACGACGAAACACTGCGTAAAAACATCGAAGTACAACTGATGAACCTACGCCAAACATTCAAAAACGAAAAAGATACAGCCGTCGTTGCCGAAAAAGTAAATGCCGCACTAACACAACTCGCTAAAGCAGATAGCATGCTAAACGAAACCAAGCTAACTGATGGCGCTCTACTTTCAGCGAGTTTAATAATATTACTGCGAGAAGGCTTAGAGGCACTCTTAGTTATTATTGCCCTTATGACTGTGCTTATTAAAACGAAACGTCAAGATGCGCTTAAATACGTACATGTTGGCTGGGTAACCGCACTTATTGCCGGTGGCTTAACATGGGCTGCTGCGCAAACATTAATAGAAATAAGTGGTGCAAGTCGCGAAGTTATGGAAGGTGCTGGTGCATTGTTTGCCGCTGTAATCTTACTGTATGTTGGCGTATGGATGCACAGTAAAACAAGTGCGCAACAATGGCAAAAATATATAAAAGACAATATAGATAAGCGTCTTGAGTCGGGAACACTTTGGGGATTAGCGGGGCTTTCTTTTATTGCCGTGTACCGAGAAGTATTCGAAACCGTATTGTTTTATCAGTCTTTATTAACGCAAAGCTCGCCTGCTCAATATTCATCTATTGCATCGGGTTTCGCGATAGCTGTAGCAATACTGGCTATTATTACGTGGGTATTAATTAAGTACTCAATTAAATTACCGGTTGCTAAGTTTTTTGCAATTACCACTTACCTATTATTTGCACTCTCGTTTGTGCTTATGGGCAAAGCCGTTATTGCATTACAAGAGGCCGATATAATAGGTATTGCGTCGCTACCAATGAGCTTTGAAATAGCATGGCTTGGTATTAAGTCAACATGGCAAGGTATTGTAGCTCAGGTATGTGTGTTCGCTATATTTAGCTTTTATATATTTAAAAGCAAAAACCAATAGTAATGCCTATCTGCTTAAGAGTTTAAGCTAATTGGCATAAGCAAAATACATAGTAAAAAGGCCCGCAAGGGCCTTTTTAGTTAATTGCTTATGTATTTAGTAAAATTGGTATTATCAAGCCCACGTATCTAAATGGGGGTTTTCGTCATCATCTACGTTAGACTTTTTTTTACTATTTTGATCATCAAGCATTTTGAGCTTTTTCTTTTTTTGTAACTCACGCCTTTTTTTATTCTCTAGCTCAACTTTTTCAGCGGCCGATCCACTTTGCACACCCGCAATATGAAAAGCACTTTTTGACTCAACTTCTAGTCTGGTTATTCTTCCTAAATAAGGAATCATGATATCCATACACACTTCCTTAGTTTACTGTTAAATTATCTAAACGCTTGGTTTGGCTAATAAACAAACAAACATATGCAAAAAATGCACTTCCCTTCTTAATATTATCGACAGTTATAAGATATGCTTTAATTAAGCTAAAAAAAACTTGCCATAATATGGCTGTTTATGTTTTTATGAATGCGAAATTTATTTAAACAGATAACAACTGAACGTTACTATAACAACGAGCAGTTAAATAGGATAAAAAATGCGCTTAAACCTGACAACAGTACATCATCACCACCATTCACCGGAATAACCTGTCAGGTCTTTCGCTGAGAGGTTATTCCTAAAAGGAACCTCTGGCGATTCAAAAAACATTGATTCATTTTCGCCCTGAGGTTCCCCTCGGGGTTTTTAGTTTTTAAATTAAAGGAAAATGAATAATGAGTAACACAAATCGTCTACGTATCGCCATCCAAAAAGGCGGCCGCCTATCTAAAGATTGTCAAGATCTATTAAAACAGTTAGGTGTTAAACTTAACCTTCGTGAACAACGCTTAATTGCACACTCAACTAATATGCCAATTGACGTACTACGTGTGCGTGATGACGATATTCCTGGTTTAGTAATGGACGGTGTATGTGATTTAGGTATTGTTGGCGAAAACGTACTAGTAGAAGTTCAAGCAGAACGTGAACGCCAAGGTGTTCCAAGCGAAGTAAACAAACTTTCAAAACTAGATTTTGGTTACTGTCGTCTTGCACTTGCATGGCCACAAGAGCTAGGCGCTCGCGATAAGAGCTGGTTTGAAGGCAAACGTATTGCAACTACCTACCCAGAAATTTTAACTCAGTGGTTAAAGCGCGAAGGCATCAACGCAAGTACAGTAATGCTTACTGGCTCTGTTGAAGTAGCACCACGTGCAGGTTTATCTGATGCAATTTGTGATTTAGTATCTACTGGCGCAACACTTGAAGCTAACGGCTTAATTCAAGGTGATACAATTTTAGAATCAAACGCATGTTTAATTCAAAATAAAGATCTGCAAGACGCTGACAAACTAGCACTAATCAATAAGCTTATGCCGCGCCTACGTGGTGTTAGACAAGCTAAAGAAAGCAAATACATCATGCTACACGCACCAAAAAACAAACTTGATGAAATTTGTGAAATTTTACCTGGTTCTGGTCAACCGACTCTACTTGCCCTTGCGGGTAATGAAGAATACGTAGCACTGCACATGGTAAGCAGCGAAACATTATTTTGGGAAACAATGGAGCAGTTAAAAGCCCTAGGCGCTAACTCTATTTTAGTTATGCCAATTGAAAAAATGATGGAGTAAGTACCATGCTTCGTTGGAATGAGGAATCTTCACAAGTACAAGCAGCGGCGCTAATGCGCCCTGCAGTTTCTGTAAGCGCAAAGGTTGAAGCAATATGCAAAACTATTTTAGCTAATGTAAAAGAGCAAGGCGATGAGGCCTTACTTAGCATGGCCAAAGAGTTTGATAATAGAGCTAACCCACGTTTGCGCGTACCGCTAGATGAAATTAACGCATCTGAGCAAGCACTAAGTGCAGAGCTTAAATACGCAATTGACACCGCTTATGCAAATGTTAAACGTTTTCACGAAGCGCAGTTGCCAAAAGATATTAAATTATCAACCCAACCAGGCGTTGTATGTGAACTGAAATATCAAGCCATCGAAGCAGTCGGTATTTATGTACCCGGTGGCAGTGCTCCACTGCCATCGTCGGTTATTATGCAAGGTGTATTAGCACAGTTAAGCGGCGCTAAAACCGTTGTACTTGCTACGCCGGTACAGGGTGATAAAGCAATTAACCCTGCTATTTTATATGCAGCTAAGTTATGTGGCATTACTACTTTGATAGAAAGTGGTGGCGCAGGCGCAATTGCAGCAATGGCTTATGGCACCGAATCGGTTCCTAAAGTAAACAAAATTTTTGGCCCAGGTAATAGCTTCGTAACAATGGCTAAACAGCTCGTTGCGCAAACTATCCCAGGTATGGCAATTGATATGCCAGCAGGTCCTTCTGAAGTATTAGTTATTGCAGATGAACGTGCAAACCCCGAATTTATAGCCGCCGATTTACTCTCACAAGCAGAGCACGGCGCAGACTCGCAAGTTATTTTATTATGTAACAGCGAAAGTATTATAGAACAAACTCAGCAGGCACTTACACGCCAGTTAGCTAATTTGAGCCGCAAAGAAACAGCCGAGCAAGCGCTCGCTAATTCTTCACTTATTTTGGTTGATTCTGTTGAGCAAGCATTTGATGTATCGGCGCAATACGGCCCAGAGCATTTAATTTTACAACTAGGCGATGCAACACCTTACCTAGATAAAGTTAAAAATGCAGGCTCAGTATTTGTAGGTGACTACACACCAGAATCTGCAGGCGATTACGCATCGGGTACTAACCACGTGTTACCAACATATGGTTACAGTGCAACTTACTCGAGTTTAAACTTGCTTGATTTTTTCCGTACATACACAGTGCAAACAATTACTAAAAGTGGTTTAACGCAGCTTTCAAAAGCAATTTTACCACTTGCAGATGCAGAAGGCCTTGATGCCCACGCTAATGCGGTTTCAATTCGTTTAGAGGCAATTAAAAATGAGCAATGAGAGCGCACAAGCGTCTAGCTTATTACCTAAGAATATTGCAGCCCTTGCTGCATACAGCTCTGCAAAAAGTGAAAAGCTAACCGGTACTACGTGGCTAAATGCTAACGAAAGCCCGTATGCTAAAAATCTTGAACTGAGTATTGAGGATTTAAATCGCTACCCTGATCCACAACCGCAACTGGTTATTGACCGTTACGCCGCTTATACAGAGCTTGAAAGCGAAAATGTATTAATGACGCGCGGCGCAGATGAAGGCATTGAGCTTTTAGTGCGCACATACTGTGAGCCAGCTAAAGATAGTATTGCGCTATTTTTACCAACTTACGGTATGTACAAAGTTACCGCCGATACACACAACGTTAGTATTAACGCGCTTACACAAGAATTATTATTAAGTGGCAGTGTTGATGAAATAGTTGCAGCTGTTGGCAGCTCAAAGCTGGTATTTATTTGTAACCCAAATAATCCAACTGGCAGCTTAACGCCACTTGATAAAGTAAAAGCGATTGCAACAGCACTTGCAGGTAAAGCATTAGTTATTGTTGACGAAGCCTATATAGAGTTTTTCCCAGAGCAAAGCGCGACTAAACTTATTAATGAGTTTAGTAATGTAGTGGTTTTGCGTACGCTTTCTAAAGCCTTTGCGCTAGCAGGGCTCAGAACGGGCTTTACGCTTGCACAAGTGAGCGTACTAGCGCCAATTCGTAAAGTCATTGCGCCGTATCCGGTATCAGGTGTTGTAGCAAGTATTGCAGCGCAAGCAATTGCACCCGATGCAATTACATCAATGCGCCGCCAAGTTACTATTTTAAATAGCTTAAAAGCTAAGTTGGTAGATTGGCTAAACGCCTCCCCTGCTGCATTAAAAATTCTCACTGGTGAAGGTAACTTTGTTACTTTAAAATTAGCCGATAAAAACTACTTTAAAATTGCACTTGAGCAAGGTTTGGTTATGCGCGCTTTTACACTATACGGTGAAGACGACTGGCTACGAATTTCAATTGGCAGTGAACAAGAACTTGAACAAGTAAAAATTTGGTTAGATGGCTTACAAACGCCGGCTACCGCAGCATCTTTAGCAGGAAACGAAGTATCATGAGTAACCCCTATTTATTTATAGACCGCGACGGCACTATTATTGAAGAGCCAATTACCGACAAACAGGTAGATAGCCTTGAAAAGCTAGCATTTTTACCTGGTGTTATTCCTGCGTTATTACAATTACAAGCCGCAGGTTACCGTTTAGTAATGGTGTCTAACCAAGATGGTTTAGGCACAGATAGCTTTCCTACTGCTGATTTTGACATAGCACAAGACAAAATGATGGACATAATGCAAAGCCAAGGCATTAGCTTTGACGAAGTATTAATTTGCCCACACTTTGATGAGCAAAACTGTGATTGCCGTAAACCTAAAACGGGCTTACTTACCGAGCTTATGCGCTCTGGCAAAGTAGACTTAGCGCGCTCTTTTGTTATTGGCGATCGCCAGACCGATATTGGCCTTGCTCAAAACTTATGTTGTGAAGGTATTTTATACGACGGCGATTGGAGTGCGATAGTGACAAAATTGACTACCGCAAACCGCGAGGGTCGTGTTACACGCAACACTAAAGAAACCCAAATTGATGTAGCCATAAACTTAGATCAAACTAAAAATGGCAGCATAGACACCGGACTTGGCTTTTTTGATCACATGCTTGATCAAATTCGCACCCACGCAAACATTGGTTTAAACATTAAAGCCAAAGGCGATTTACACATAGACGAGCACCACCTTGTTGAAGACATTGGTATTGCTCTTGGTGTTGCACTTAAACAAGCGCTTGGCACTAAATCGCAAATTGCACGCTATGGTTTTGCGCTTCCTATGGACGAGTGTAAAGCTGAAGCACAAATTGATTTATCGGGCCGTGCATCATTTGTATTAAACGCTAACTTTAGCCGCGAAAAAGCAGGCGACTTAGACGTGCAAATGGTTGAGCACTTTTTCAAAAGCTTAAGTGATAACGCCGCAATTAGCCTTATTTTATCGGTAAGCGACGGTAACTGTCATCACCAAGTAGAAGGCTTATTTAAAGCGTTTTCACGTGCTCTTCGTATGGCCGTAGCACAAGACACGACCCAACAAACAGCCAGCTCTAAGGGATGTTTATGATTGCCATAATTAATACCGGTTGTGCCAATATAAATTCAGTACGCTTTGCGTTTGAACGCTTAGGCCAAACGCCAACAGTAATTACTTCACCAGAGCAATTAGCGGGTTTTGAGCGCGCTATATTGCCAGGTGTAGGTCACGCGTCGGTTGCTATGAAACGCCTAGTAGATAACGGCTGGCAACAAGCTATAAATGAATACCAGCGCCCGCTTATGGGCATTTGTTTAGGTATGCAGTTACTGTGCGAAAGCACCGAAGAAGGTAACGTACAGTGCCTAGGTAAAATACCAGGGCAAGTAAAAGCGCTTGATGTAGGCAATTTAACGTCGCCGCATATGGGTTGGAATAACTTAAGCGTTAACAAAGAGCATGCATTAACTAAAGGGCTAACGCTTGATGAGCAAGTGTATTTTGTTCACAGCTTTGCGCACACCGTAAACGACGCCACACTAGTGAGCGGCGAATATGGTCAAACCTTTTCAGCCATTGTTGCTAAAGACAATTACGCAGGCATGCAATTTCACCCAGAGCGCAGCGCAAAAGTTGGCGCACGTTTATTACAAAATTTTGTTGATTGGCAGTTATAAGCTGCCCATTAACTAACAAAAAAGAGATTATTTGTGATTATTCCAGCATTAGACGTATTACAAAATCAAATTGTGCGCTTGTACCAAGGTAAATACGACACAGCACAGTTTTACCCTTTCGAACTTGGTGCGCGTTTAAAAGAATACGCCGACAGTGGCGCAGGCAAGTTACACCTTGTTGATTTAGAAGGTGCACGCGATCCAAGTAAAAAACAGTGGAAACATATTCAAGCTGCAACCAAAGCACTTAACGTACCGTACCAAGTGGGCGGCGGTATTCGCTCAGAGCAAGATGTAAGTGATTGGCTAAAAGCCGGTGCAAACCAAGTTGTTATTGGTTCAATGGCAGTAGAAAAACGCGAACAAGTAAAAGCCTGGATTGAGCAATTTGGCGCAGAGCATTTTGTAATTGCTCTTGATGTAAATAAAACAGCCACGGGCTGGGCACCAGCAACGCACGGTTGGTTAAGTGAATCTGAATTTGGTTTACTTGAGCTGGTAGATTTTTATGTAAGCTTAGGTGTTATTGATTTTTTATGCACGGACATCAGTAAAGATGGCACCATGACGGGCCCATCATTTGAGCTTTACGAAGATTTAACTCACCATAACAGCACAATTAGAGTGCAAGCCTCAGGTGGCGTAAGCTCACTAGATGACATTAAAAAGCTTAAAGAGCTTGGTGTGGGCGGCGTTATTTTAGGTAAATCTTTGCTTGATGGCGCATTTAGCGTTGAGGAGGCACTGGCATGTTATCAAAACGCATAATCCCGTGTTTAGACGTTAAAGACGGCCAAGTAGTTAAAGGCGTTAAGTTTAAAGGCCATGAAATAGTTGGCGATATTTTAACAATGGCTAAAGCCTATAGCGAAGCTGGCGCCGATGAACTGGTTTTTTACGAAATCAGTGCAAGCGTTGAAAAACGCCTACTTGATGTAAACTGGGTAGAGAGCATTGCACGTAATATCGATATTCCATTTTGTGTAGCCGGCGGTATTAAATCAGTGGCTGATGCAGCGCGGGTACTTGAGCGCGGCGCAGACAAAATAAGCATTAACAGCCCTGCTATTGCGCGTCCTGAACTTATTAAAGAATTACACGATGAGTTTGGTAAGCAATGTGTTGTAGTCGGCATTGACAGCTTTTTTGATGAAATTATCGGCGAGTATTTAGTTTACCAATTAACCGGCGATCCTAATGCATCAAGCCGTACGCGCTATAAAACACAAGAATGGGTTAAACGCGTACAAGACCTAGGCGCAGGCGAAATTGTATTAAACTGTATGAACCAAGATGGCGTTCGTAACGGTTACGACAACGAGCAACTAAGTAAAATTCGCGAGCTGTGTGACATTCCTTTAATCGCCTCTGGCGGTGCGGGTAGTATGCAAGATTTTGTTGATGTATTTAAACAAAGCAAAGTAGATGGTGCATTAGCTGCCAGCGTTTTTCATAAAAATGTGATTAACATTGGCGAACTAAAACAATTTTTAACAGATAACCAAGTGGCAGCAAGATTATGCAAGTAACACAACAAAACCAAGCTCAGGTCGATTTCGCTAAAAGTGACATGATCCCTGCGATTATTCAAGATGCCCGCTCTGGTGTTATTTTAATGCAAGGCTTTATGAACAGCGAAGCACTCGCTGTTACGCTTGATACCAATAAGGTAACGTTTTACTCGCGTTCAAAATCGCGTTTATGGACTAAAGGCGAGTCATCAGAAAACTACTTAAGCGTAGTATCTGTGCATACCGATTGTGACTACGATTCAATTTTAGTACTTGCCAACCCAGAAGGCCCAACGTGTCACTTAGGCACACAAAGCTGTTTTGGTGATGAAGCAAAACCAAGCTTAAGCTTTTTAGCACAGTTAGAAGATGTGATTGTTGCGCGTAAAAATGACGACCCTGAAAAAAGCTACACAGCGTCATTATTTGCAAAAGACTTAAGCCGTAGTTGTCAAAAAGTAGGTGAAGAAGGCGTAGAAGTTGCCCTTGCCGCTATGAAACACGATAACGATGAGCTAACAAACGAATCTGCTGATTTAATTTATCACCTTACAGTATTGCTACAACGCCAAGGCTTAGCCCTTGAAGATGTAGTTAAATGCTTGCAAGGTCGCCATAAATAGCATTAGTTGTGACTAACAAAGAGGCTCATATTTATATGGGCCTTTTTATTTTTACAGTAAATCACGTGTGATATAGTGCGTGGCTAAATTAATCGGTTACTGTGAACTATGAAAAACTATATTATTCCTTCTATTGTCGCGTTTATTTTAGCGGGCTGTACCAGCAAAACTAATCAGACTACAACTACAACAACCACTACTACTACAACGAATCAGTCTGTAAAAACCACAGTAACACCCGACGAATGCAGCACCATAAGTAACCTTATAAGCAGTTATGAGTCTGGTTTTAATTCAATCAAAACAGATAAAGTAAATAACCAGTTTACTAATCAATGGCGTACTAGTGCTCATATGATTGGAGCAAACTGTACGGTTACTTTAAATAAGTCAGAGCAAGCAAGCTACCAATGCCAAACACCTGTTAATACACAAACGCAAACAATAAAGTCTCATCAAAAACTGGCTAAGCAATTACGCCAATGCTTAACCAAAACAGGTTGGTTGGAAAGCCAAAAAGAAACAGCAAGTTCAATTTACAGCACCTTTGTACTTGATACTAAAACCCCAGTCATTACACTTGCTACTAATCAAGAAGGTAACGGGTTTTCTTCTCGCTTTGAAATTGCACCACCACTAGGACTTTAATATGCACCAATTAAATCAAAACAAAAAACAATCTAAATTTAAAACTGATTGCCTAGGAATATGCGAAAGGCGCAGCGGTTACTGCACCGGTTGTGGGCGTACCAACGAAGAAATTTTTGATTGGATAATATTATCTGAAGATGAAAAAAAAGCGATTTTAGAAACACCACGAGCAGACGCTAACTCATAACAAATAAAGCCCCTAAATGTTAAAAGTAACAGTTAATTGATTAACTAAAAACTTTTTACTTGTTGTGGCTATTCATTTTAGTTGCGCTAATACAGCTTTCGACTACTTGCTCAAATGAGTTATTAATATCTATATTTATAACATTGGGCTCATCTTCTTTTGGAACTTCTAGCGCTTCAAATTGGCTTTTGAGTAAATCAACAGGCATAAAATGCCCTTTTCTGTCTTGCATACGGCTTTTAACCAGCTCAAAATCACCAAAAAGATGTAAAAAGGTAATGCCTATATTTCCATCACATATTTGTTCTCGGTATTTCTTTTTTAATGCTGAGCAGACTATTACCGCGACTTCATTTTTCTTTTCAATGCTAAATGCAGCATCACGTATTCTTTCGAGCCAAGGCACACGATCAGCATCATTTAAAGGCTGCCCAGATGACATCTTTAATATATTAGCCTTGGGATGTAAGTCGTCTCCGTCGATAAATTTAGCGCCAATGCGTTTTGCTAATGCATCACCCACACTTGACTTTCCTGTGCTTGAAACCCCCATTACAATATAAATACGACCTACATTTGTGTTACTCATGTATTTACCCTCGCCTTAATTTAATAATTAATTATTTTCAATGTATATATTATATTGAGTTACGGGTAACATGTTACGCGTAACAAATACGAAAGTGAAGTTAAACACACACTAAACATCATAATTCACACTGAATATAAGTAGGGAAAAATGTCAGATTTATCATTAATACTAACAGCGGTAGGCTCCATATTTTTATTGCTTTTTTTAGTAATGAAAGTACGACTACATGCTGTCGTCTCTTTGATCCTTGTTTCTATGATTGCAGGATTATTCTCAGGAATGAGCCCAGAAATAATTGCCGCTACAATTCAAAAAGGAATGGCCGGAACACTAGGCTTTGTAGCGGTGGTGGTCGCTTTAGGCGCCATGTTTGGCAAAGTAATGGAAGAAACCGGCGCGCTGGATCGCATTGCCCACACACTTTTACACCGTTTTGGAGAAAAAAACGCTAATTGGGCGCTTACCTTTACGGGCTTTATTTGTGCCCTCCCCCTCTTTTTTGATGTAGCCGTTGTACTTTTAATCGGTATTGTTTTTGCTGTGGTACGAAAAGGCGGTGGCAGCGTTGTTAAAATTGGTATTGGGCTACTTGCTGGGATAGCGTCTTGTCAGGCGTTTCTTATTCCTGCGCCAGGGCCGATTTTGGTTGCCTCTCAATTAGGCGCTGACTATGGTTATATGATTTTATTTGGCCTTATTGCTGCCATACCGGCAATGATTATAGGAGGTCCAATTTGGGGCTCTATTATTTCTAAATCTATTCATGTAGAACTCCCACAGCACGAACAAATCGACGATAACCAAAGAGTTGGTAAAGGGACGCCTAGTTTTGGATTAGCATTAGGTTTAATTGCTCTGCCGTTAATTATGATTAGTTTAAATACTATTGGTAGCCGCTTTGTTGAAAAAGACTCTGATTTATATAATTGGTTAGCCTTTATAGGTCATCCATTTACAGCAATTTTAGTTGCCTGCCTAATGGCATTTTATTTGCTCGGTGCAAGGCGCGGTGTCCCTAATGCTAGAATCATGGAAATTTGTGGTAGTGCCTTACAACCTGCAGGAATTATTATTCTTGTCACTGGTGCCGGTGGGGTATTTAAACAAGTATTAGTTGATTCAGGAGTAGGTACTGCACTAGGTAATTACTTAGCTGGCTCAGGATTACCGATTGTAATACTCGCTTTTGTATTATCAGCCGCTGTGCGGGTTATTCAAGGCTCTGCGACAGTAGCTATGCTTACAGCGTGTGGCTTAATTATTCCAATGCTTCAGCCTTTAGGCCTTGATGGAGCGCAGCTTGCCGCTGTCACTATCGCTATTGGTGGGGGCTCTATTGTGCTCTCCCATGTAAACGACTCAGGATTTTGGTTAGCGAGTCGCTATCTCGGTTTGAGCGAAATGCAAACTCTTAAAACGTGGACGGTAATGGAAACTATTATTGGTACTGTTGGCGCACTTGTCGCTATGATTATTTCTCTGTTTTTGTAAAATTACAGTATGTAGAGTTATCATCACACATATAAAAATTACCTGAGCCTTTTGTTATTTAGGCTCAGGTAATTAGGCACAGGTAATTAGGCTCATATAATTAGAGTATTTAAACACTTTCACCTAGATGAACTATATAACCAGTATCAATTACTTGCTTATAATTAATCCTAGCATCCAAATCTGAATTAATCCGGCTCAACAACTCTCTTCCCGCAACATTACCTATCTGATAACGAGGGGTGATCACACTTGCTAATTGAGGCACCATTACTTGGCCAATATCATGACCATGAAAACCCACAATCCCCATTTGGCTAGGCACTAAAATATTGTTTCGCTGGCACTCAAAAATAGCCCCAATTGCTAAATCATCATTAGTACAAAACAAACAGTCAGTATTTGGGTAGTCAGTACGCGCTTTTTGTAAAAGTTCGGCGCCTAAACTATAAGATGAAGCTTGATCAGTCATCACACTTTTAGGCGTAAAGCCTTTAGCTAACATAGCATCTGAATAACCTTGAAATTTTAGACGTGTTCGTACATCGAGCCTTGCACCTATATAAACAATATTGCGATAGCCTTTATTTAAAAGTGCCGTCGTCATATCAAAAGCGGCTTTAACGTTATCAAAACCAACCGCTTGCTGCATAGGAGAGTGATGAGTATCCATTATTTCAATCACAGGTACGCCTGACGTTTCAATCATTTTTAGCGTTCTGTCTGTGTGTGTGGTTTCTGATAAAATTAAACCATCAACGTGATACGACAATAGATACTCAACCCGTTTTTCTTCAATTTCAGGGTTGTAACCATAATGGGCTAACATTGTTTGATATCCTGCAGGCCCTGTTACATCTTCAATACCTTTTATAACTTGAGCAAATACGTGGTTCGTTAACGATGGGACTAGTACACCAATAGAGTAGCTTTTAGCATTAGAGAGTAAATCAGGGGCTTTATTTGCAATGTAACCTAGCGTATCAATAGCTGCACTAATTTTAGTGCGAGTAGACTCTGATACTTTTTCGGGATTACGTAAATAACGACTCACCGTCATTTTGGTTACACCAACCGCATCGGCAATATCTTGAAGAGAAGAACGTTTGTTTTTTTTCATCACACACAATTAAATAAAATGTTACTTGTAACATACCAACTATTGTGAAAAATCACTACTTTTAGCCATTTTTATTTAAGTTATCACTAAGCGATTACCAAGAGATTTAAATAACCTAGACCTATTTTAATGAATAAATCTGTATTTGTACCAATAACATTAAACAGAGGCTCAGATACTCCGAGCCTCATCGTAATTGAAAACTTATAGCAATCTCAACAATTGCGAACCAGGTAGGCCGCTTTGTGGTAATAACGCGGGGGTAACTGCAAATGCTTCTGGGATTTTACTTTTGATTTCATCCATCTTTTTACGGTTATTTTGTTTATCATAAACATAATATTTAAGGATATTTCCGTATACATCGTCTTTTGCATCAACCTTCTCTAGGGTTTTTAACGCTTTATCGTAATCATCAAGGTAAATGTATGCCAGTGCTAAGTTATCAGCAGAGCCAACATGTAGTTTCCCTTCAAGCTGTTTTGATAAATCTTCAAGCTCTGCAACAGCAAGCTCATAACGCCCTAGCTGTATATACGCGGTTGCTAGTGAATTTTTTAAAAAGTAAGGCGGGTTACTACCAGGCTCATACCATTTTTCGTAAGCACTCAGTATATCTTCATATTGCTCAAGTTTAGAGTAAACGTGATCTAGCAGCCTAAAGCTTTGTAGTTTAATTTCAGCTTCTTCAAAACCAGCAAGTTTATCTCTATTTAAGTGCCATTGTTGTATGCCTTGCGCAGCTTTGTTTAACAGTTCAGGGTTATCACTTTTTGCCCCTGCTGCACTTTTAAGAAGCTGTGCAAGTTGTTGATTATATTCTTCACTTTTAATAGGAGCCTGAGACGTATTAGTACTTTGCTGCTTGTTATCTGAACTACCATCTACAATTTGCGCTGCAGCTAAAGCACTAAAAGACATTGCCGCCGCAACCATAACCAAATATTTACTTTTCATTGTTTTTTCCTTGTTTAACATTTTGATCCTCTGAATATTAAAACTCTTAGAATGAGCAATATTCAAAAGTGGGGGGGTAAAAAAGTTAGGCGAGCTTTTAGCACTTTGCTCTTGTAGCAATAAACTGGCTAAATCCAATTGGTATTTACCTTTTAGCTTTTGCATACACAACTCATCACAGCTAAGTTCGAGTTGCTCTTTTGCTAAACCAGTTAACTTTAAGCAAATAGGATTCCACCAAAAAACGCTTTCTATAAAACAAATAAGCCACGTCCAATAAATATCACCTTGTTGTAAATGAGTTACCTCGTGTTGAATGACTGAATCTAATTCTTCACGATTTACCATCGTCGACTCTAGCCAAATAACAGGCTTTATTAACCCGGTAGCAAAAGCAGGCTCTGTATGGGTTGTTAGTCTAATTGGATACTGATTGTTAATGTGTTTAAGTTCAGGACTTGGCTTTGAGTTAATGTATAAGTTTTTTATAAGCTTTACATAAAGGCTCACGCGTAATGAAAACAATCCAAAACCAGCTAAAACTAAAACTATAAAAACATTACTAAGTGATGGCAATAAGTCCCATATACCCATATCGCTTTGTAATTCGTCCTTAGTTGCTACTTGTTCAGCGTTTGGTATTAATGCTTTAACATCGGGAATTAATTGCGCCACGTTGAATGTGTAACGATTTGCCCCTTCAAATAAGGGTAACTGGGAAAAGTACTGCCAAGGGACAAACCAACATACCAAGGCAGTCATTAAAATGTAAAAGTTTAATCGTGCTGGGGCATTTTTTAGCCCTTTTACTGTAAGCAAAATACATAAGCTAATAAGTGTGCAAGTTAGTAAATAATCCGTCATTACCCTCTCCTTTAATCTAACTTCTTATTTTTTAAAAGCGTTTGTAAATATTCTATATCTTCATCATTTAGCTTTTCTTCTTTAATAAAGTGGGCAATTAAACTACGAGAATTACCTTTAAAAAATCGTTGCATAAAACTAGGCATAGCTTGCCCCGATAATGTTTCTTGAGTCACGATTGTTCTAAAAACAATAGCTCGACCTTCATGTCCACAGCGCTCAATCGCCCCTTTGTGTTCTAACCTATCTACGATAGTTTTAACTGTTGTATAGGCTACTTTTTTATCTTTTTGCTTATCAGCTAAAAGCACTTTATGTAGTTGACTCGCGGTACAGGGTTCTTCCTGCCAGAGCAGCTGCATAATATCCATTTCAAAATCACTAAGTTTCATTGTCGCTCCTATTACTACACTTGTAGTGGTACTGTTACAAATGTAGTAGTAACTAATCTTAGTGTCAATACAAAATTGACATGTGAATGAAAAACAAACGATAGAAATATAAAAGTCTTAGGGAGGTTTTATAAAAAAGGTATATAAAATAAGGGTGTATACTTGTTAATTAGTTTTAGAAAAACATAAAAAACGATAGTTTATTTTCAACTAACGCTTTTTATCCTTTAAAGTTTTTTATGAAAGGTAGTGAGGTAACTATGCTTTATCGAGCGCTTGGCTTACATCGGCAATTATGTCAGCAATGTTTTCAATACCGACTGACAAACGGATTAAATCGCGACTTACACCCGCATTAGCAAGCTCTTCATCATTTAATTGGCGGTGTGTAGTTGACGCAGGATGGCACGCAAGCGACTTGGCATCGCCAATATTAACTAAGCGTAAAATCATGTTTAGCGCATCAATAAAACGAGTACCCGCTTCTAGGCCACCAGCAATACCAAAGCTTAAAATACCCGATGCTTTACCACTGGTAATTTTTTGGCTCATTTCGTTATACGGGCTTGATTTAAGCCCTGCGTAATTAACCCAAAGCACTTTTGGATGATTTTCTAAATACTCAGCCAAGTGCTGTGCATTCTCGCAGTGGCGATCCATTCTTAAGCCTAAGGTTTCAAGGCCAATTAAAATGTCAGATGCGTTTTTAGGCGCAAGCGCTGCGCCAGTATTTCTAAGTGGCACTACTCTACAACGTCCAATAAATGCAGCTTCAGCAAAAGCTTCGGTATAAACCACATTGTGATACGACGGATCGGGCTCGTTCATCATTGCAAAGCGCATGGCATTCGCTTTCCAATCAAATTTACCTGAGTCGACAATCATGCCGCCAATAGCAGTACCGTGCCCGTTTATATACTTTGTAAGTGAGTGAACCACTATATCGGCGCCCAGCTCAAATGGGCGGCATAAATACGGCGTAGCCACGGTATTATCAACAATAAGCGGCACACCTTTGCTGTGTGCAATACGTGCTAAACGTTCAATATCAACAATATTACCTGCAGGATTACCAATAGATTCACAAAAAACAGCGCGGGTGTTGTCGTCAATTGCATTCTCGAACGCGGTAAAGTCATCGGCTTTAATCATGCGTGCTTCAATACCTTGCCTAGGTAGTGTATGAGCAAATAAGTTATACGTCCCACCATATACTTGGCTGGTGCTGACAATGTTAGTACCGACTTCGCACAAACATTGAATAGCATACGTAATAGCAGCCATCCCAGAGGCAACAGCCAGCCCACCAATGCCCCCTTCCATCGCGGCAATACGTTGTTCAAGTACTGCATTGGTTGGGTTCATTATGCGGGTGTAAATATTTCCAGGTACTTTTAAATCGAATAAATCAGCGCCATGCTGGGTGTTATCAAATGTGTACGATGATGTATTGTAAATAGGCACGGCTGCTGATTTAGTTGTAGCTTCAGATTCGTAACCGTGGTGCAGTGCTAATGACTCTAATTTCATAATTATTTCCTTCAATTAATTTACCACTAACCTAGCACTTCTTGGTTATAAAATGTACATGAAATATATTTAAGGGTGTTAAGGTGATTTGATTTAAGTTAAGACGGTTAATAGCTATGAGTTCAAGGATTATGTTCTTTTGAACTTTTTAGAAAAACCATATAAAAAAACTTTATATGGCTGTGTTCTTCCATTAGGTAGTAAGTTATTTTAAGGTTATATTTAATGAATTAGTATTAAGCACTAAATAAAACAAGCTTAATCGAAATATGTATTAGAAACTTTGGAGGACAACATAAATTACTAATATTATTTGTATTGTATGGCTCGAATATATTCAATAAGTTGGTCAACAGGAAGCGGCTTTGAGAAAAAGTAACCTTGAATCCTAATACCTTTATATCTAGATAAGTGTGTAATTAGCTTTTCATCTTCTACCCCCTCTACTACCACTTTTTTGCCTAAGTCATAACAAACTTTGATAATGGTATCTAAAAGCTTTCGTTCTTTCGTATCTTTATCCGCTCCAAGAGTAAACTCTCGATCAATTTTAATAATGTTCGCGGGCTGATTAGCAAGATATGACAAACTTGAAAAACCAGTCCCAAAATCGTCTATAGCAACATTCAAACCTGAATTAATTAATTCAAGTAATGTTTTCTCTATAGATGTCTTTTCTTGAAAGGAGGACTCAGTGACTTCAACAGTGAAATTTTTATATGTGATGTTATTTTGAGTAAGTAAATGGAGTAAGTCGATAGAAAAATTGTCTTTAATAATCTGCTTGGTTGAAAAATTAACTGCTACGGTTATATTTTGCAGTTGCGAATGTTTTTTTATATCGTGAAGGACTTGATTTAAAACTTGTTTACCTACTCGAACTATTTGACCCGTAGTTTCTGCTACAGGGATAAATTTTGCCGGAGAGATCCATTCACCGTTACAACACCACCTAACTAGCGCTTCAACACCTACAATTTGGTTCCCATTCAAGTTATGTATAGGTTGGTAGAACACTTCTAATTCGTTGTTCTTTAGAGCCGTGTTTAAATTATTTCGGATAATAATTTTTTCGCTGTGTTTATCATCCATTATTTGTTGATAAAAGTGTATTTGATTCCCTCCAAGCTCTGTAGATTTTTCAAGGGCTATATTTGCTTGCTGAAGGTTAAGCTTAAAATTAAATAATTCGGGGGTTTGATAAAATACCACTCCAGCACTTGCAGTAAGATTGAAGTCAAATGTGTCTATACAGTACGCTTTAGATAAATCGAGTATTAGAGCCTCAATTTTTTGCTCAAGGATAGCTGGTGTAGTATCTGTAAAATATAAAACAAAGCTATCGTTAATTCCCTTAGAAATTAATACTCGGTTGTCAACATTTATACTTATTCTTTCAGAAGCTTTTTTCAGAATTTTATCACTGATTTCATAACCTAAAGAGTTATGTATCTCTTCATAAAAATCTAGTTTAACTATTACAGTTGCAAAATTACTATATCCTCTAACCGAGCTAAGCTGCAGAAACTCTTCTTCCAAAGCTTTCAATCTCAGTAAACCAGTTAATTCATCATGCTTTGTACTAAACTCTAAGGCTCTTGATGAATCAGCTACCAGTACAAAAATAAATATAAATAGAAACGTAAACCATAATATTAATTGATCAATTATGGTATCAATGTGTATTGCTTCATAGTCATTGATAAAGGTATAGACATTATGTTCAACTAAACCCATCACATTTATTTTTTCAGTGATAAAATGGTTATAACGGCTAGTTAGCTTGTTTAAATCAGACTGAGTTTTATTTTTATAGTCTACTGAAAAGTATACATTTGGAGTTAATTCTAAATATGTATCATACCGACTAAGATATTTTAAATAACTTTTCTCTAATAATAAGTTCATATCTAGTAAATTTAATATATAAAAACGACTTTGATTCGCAAGTTTAACAGGGGCTAAAAACATTAAAATTGGTATATCGGAGTCTAGAGTTAATGAGTTAGCTGCAAATTGGACTTCCTCTATATCTCTTTTAAGCCATAATTTTATTGTAGGTTTTTCTAGCATTCCATTTAAGTAAAAACTGCTAGAAAAATTATCGCCTGAAATATAATTTAATTCATTATCAAGAACTAAAACACCTTTGATTATATTATAATCACTAATGTAATTTTTTGAGTCTATATTAATTAGACGCATAAAATCTTCAAAACTAACTTTTTCTACTCTAGTCTTTATTCTAGCTAGAGCTTTTTTCTGTGAAGCCAAAGAGCGGTTTATCATTGTTTCTAATAAGTGTATTTTTTCTCTTGCATTAGCATCTTGGGTTCTGACTAGATTCAAAGTTGACTGATGCCACACAGTTGAACCGATTAATACAACTATAAATACGACTAATTTTATTTTTTTCATTTCATTTATTTTTATATTTTTATGAAAAGCTTTGATAGTAATTGCTGAAAAACAAGTAAACATAAAAATGGCGTACAATGATAAAGTAAATGGGTTGTTATCAAGGCTTCCCAGATCGAAATTAACCTGCATATGAAATAAAAAAGAAAACTGAATAAATAGAAAACACAATGCAGCAACTGTAGCTATTGCGATGCAATACTTCTTTGTATATAGACTTACTTTTTTTATGGTTGCTAAAACGCCTGCAATTAACAATGAAATTATTGCCGTCGTGGGGCTTATCACCTTCATTAATTCATACCCAGAAAAAGTAGATTCAACCATTCCTAGTGCAAAAATAATACAGTGAAAATACAAAATAGCGCTATATAAAATACTAGTCGCACTTCTTGTCACATTCAATCTCATATCATAACCCATTAAATTTATCAGCTGCCCCAATGCAGTTTAAAAGGATTGCTTATACAATTCAATGCAAACATAAAGTATTACTTATTAATCATTTTTCTTGTGAAGTGGCCGAGAAATACACTTTTGATTGTAAGACCTCCAAGTTGACATCCATGTTTTCATTATATACGATACATGCATAAATCATATACGGTATATATAATGGGAATAGTGAAAATATCAGATGGGCTGCATGAAGAAATTAGAAAATCGAGTAATATCATGTCCAGATCTATCAATTCACAAGCAGAGTTTTGGATTAAAATAGGCATGCTTGCTGAGTTAAATCCGACACTTACCTACCATGAAATAATTAAAAAACAACTCATAAAAGAAAAGCTTACTATTCAGGATCTTTTGCATGAGTAAAGCAACAATAAAGACTGATGCAGAAATTGAGCTCATGAGAGAATCAGGAAAGCTTTTAGCTCAGGTATTTAAAATGCTTGATGATTTTATTTGCGAGGGCATAACTACGTTAGATATAGACACTAAAGTAGAAAGCTATATTACCAATGTGTTACATGCTCGTCCTGCCAGTAAAGGCCAATATGGCTATCGGTATTCATTGAACTCATCTGTTAATGACGTAGTGTGCCATGGTGTACCCAATAATATTTATAAATTAAAAAACAAAGATATTTTAAATATTGATATTACCTTAGAGAAAAATGGTTATATCAGTGATTCAAGTAAAATGTATACTTTTGCAGCGACAAGCTCAGAAGCCAAACGATTGGTTAAAACGACTTATGATGCTATGTGGGAAGGTATTAAGGTGGTAAAGCCAAAAGCAACGCTTGGTGATATTGGCTATGCTATTCAAAAGCACGCTGAATCTTCTGGTTATAGTGTAGTACGTGAATATTGCGGTCATGGTATTGGTAAAGAAATGCATGAAGAGCCGCAAGTTTTGCATTATGGTAAACCTCATACAGGGTTAGTGCTTGAAGCAGGTATGACCTTTACTATAGAGCCTATGATCAACCAAGGTTCCAAGAAGGTAAAAACTAAAAAAGATGGATGGACAGTCGTAACAAAAGACAAGAAACTTTCTGCTCAGTGGGAACATACCGTTCTAGTAACAGAAACGGGCTTCGAAGTTTTAACACTTCGCGATGAAGAGAAGCGTGCTTAGCAAAACTAAGTTATGCTACTGACGTATACAAACCGTAACCCATTATGATTAACAAAAAAGGCGCTTCCTTTACGGTAAGCGCCCTTCTCTTATCTCACTAATTACTTATTTTACGATTGTCATTTCGTCTAATAAGTTTTGTGCATTATCTACTTTATCCATTACCCACAGCATGTAGCGTGAATCAACGTGGATTGAGCGATTAAGCTCAGGGTTGTAATCCCAGTCACCAATAATACTTTCGTAAACACCGTCAAACAGTAAACCAACAAGCTCTGCTTTGCCGTTAAGTGTTGGCGAACCTGAGTTACCACCGGTAGTGTCTACATTTGATAAAAAGTTTACTGGTACTGTATTCATGCCGCCCGTGTAATCACCGTAAAGCTTGGCTTTAATTTGCTCTTGTAACTTTTTAGGTGCATTAAATGGGTCAACATCGGTGTTTTTAGCGAGTAACCCTTCAAGCGAGGTAAAAGGTGTTGCTACCAAGCCATCTTGAGGTGAGTAGCCACCTACGGTGCCATAGGTTACTCGTAGTGTGCTATTGGCATCGGCGTATACAGGTTTGTTTTTAGCTTTGTTAAACGCAATGATTGCGCTCATTAACTCTGGGCGAGCTGCTTGTAATTTACCTGCAAGTGCTTTTGATTTATCTTCCTCTGCTTTCATTACTTTAAAGATTGCTTTAGCGTACTGCACAAATGGGTCTTGGCTTTGATTTAGCTGGCTAAACGATTGCTCAAACAATGAATTGCGAACAGTGGCATTATCAAGTCTTGACTGTTCATACATGCTATCAAGTAACGCGCTTTGGGTTGCTTTATCAAACCCATTTTGTACTTTAAATACGTTATCAACCTCGCTAAAACGCTCTTCTTTTGGAAGGGCTGCATACAGCTCTAAAAAGTGCAGTAAAATAGCTTTGTCTACTTTGCTATCATAACGGCGCGTCATGCGCTCAAGCCCTGCTTTAATGCGAGGTAAGTCACGTTCTTGATAACCAGATTCACGTTCGCTATTTGGCTTTTGTTTTTCGTAAGCTAGGCGGTATAAACGTCGTGCTGTGCTGATCATTTGTGAGCGATGTACATAACCTAACATACGGTCGCGTTCACTGTGCTCTTGTGATTGTGCAATTAGCTCAGATAGCTCACCTAATACGCTTCCGTATTGCTCTTTACGCTCACTATCGCTATTGATCCATTGTGTTAACTCTTTCTCAAACTGGTTTTTGCGCTCAAGCATAGTACCTTTTTTGAAGCTTTCGATCATCGAACCATAGTTTTTAATATAGTTGTTATAACCTGCAATGGTGCTTTCGTAAGCAATACGCGCTTTACTGCCGTCTTCTGAGTTTTCTTCAATAAGCGACACGTATTTTGAGTTATGAACGCGTGCTTTAGGGTAGCTGTCGTTAAATACGTTATCTACCTCTGTTGCTATACGGTAGCGGTTAGTACGCCCTGGGTAGCCTGTAACCATTACAAAGTCGCCTTCTTGCACGCCTTTGGCACTTACTTTTAGGTAAGAGTCAGGTACGTAAGGTACGTTGTCTTCGCTGTACTCAGCTGGTTTTCCATCTTTGCCTACATAAGCGCGGTAAAAACCAAAGTCGCCTGTGTGGCGCGGCCACATCCAGTTATCTATATCGCCACCGTATTTACCTACGCCCATAGCTGGTGCGTAAGATAAACGTACGTCTTTAATTTCAAGTGACTTAATTAGGTAAAACTCTAAACCACCATGAAACGAATACACGTTACAACGGTAGCTTTCGTCGGCTTCACACTGAGCTACTAGCGCTTTTTCGTTTTTTACTATTGCGTCGTAGCGTGCTTTACCGCTTAGTTCTTCAATACCTTTACTAACTTTGTCAGTCACATTAGTAACTGTTTCTGTGACGTATACGCGTGAACCCGGCGCTGCTGGTAAGTCCTCAGCAGGGCTTTTAGCTAAAAAGCCATTTTCTAATATGTTGTTTTCAGGTGTTGAATTGTATTGCACCGAGCCATAAACACAGTGATGGTTTGACACAACTAAACCCTTAGGCGATACAAACGATGCTGTACAGCCACCTAGGCTAATTACCGCATTCATTGGGAATTCGGTTAATTTAGAGATAGATTCAACATCAATTTCAAGCCCTTTGGCTTTTAAAATTGATTCTAACTCTGGAAGTTGGTGTGGTTGCCACATGCCTTCGTCGGCTATGGCGCTACTTGAAAGTGATAAAGAAAATGTGGCTGCTAATGTAGCTACAAGAGGTTTTAAACGCATTATAGAATCCTTTTTATTTGTTTCTATAACAGGTTACTCGTCAGTAGCTAATGAGGTCAATAGCCGTGCAATGAATTGTTACAATCGAGTGTTTAATCTTACTTTTTATCAAAATTCATCGAAAAATCAAGAAACTGTTTTGCTGGTATGGGTTTACTAAAGTAAAAACCTTGCATAAAATCACAGCCTAATTCGTTCAATAAAGTAAGCTGCTCTTTTGTTTCTACGCCTTCGGCTACCACTGTCAGCCCTAAACTGTGCGACATGGCAATAATTGCCTTTACGAGATTACAATCTTCATTGTTTAGTACAATACCGTCAATAAAACTTCTATCTATTTTGAGTACATTAAAAGGGTATTCTCTCAAATAACTTAATGATGAATAACCTGTACCAAAGTCATCCATTGATAAGTTAATGCCTAATGCCGTAATTTCAGTCAATATATCAACAACATTAGTGTGGCAACTCATCAGCACTCCCTCAGTTATTTCAAACTCTAAATGTTCGGGATTTACGTTTGCTTCACTCAATGAGTTTTGAATAAAGCTGAGTAATCCCACGTCTCTAAATTGACGAGGTGATAAGTTAACGGCAATAGTGTATTGCTGTTTTCGTTTACAAGTACTTTGCCATGTGTTTAAAAAATCTAATGCTTGGCTAATTACAAACTTGCCAATCGGTACAATTAATCCTGTATTTTCTGCAATAGGTATAAACTCATCGGGTGTTACATTACCTAGTACAGGGTTATGCCAACGTAATAACGCTTCTGCACCAATGATGTGTTTATTTTTGGCGTCAAATTGGGGCTGGTAGTATAACTCAAATTCGTCACGCTCAAGGGCGCCACGCATCTGCTCTTCTATTACGAGTCGGCGCTGAATAATTACATTCATTTTTTTAGTAAAAAATGAATAAGTATTACGGCCATATGATTTTGCTTGATACATTGCAGTGTCAGCGTTTCGTAATAAATCAGCTACTGTATTACCATTTTCTGGGTATATGGCTACACCAATACTCGCTGTTAGTATGTGTTCTCGGCCTTCAATTTTAAAAGGGGCTCTAAAGTTATTGACCAGTTTTTCAGTAATTTTTAAAGCAGAATGGTGATCAGTTATACCTCGTAGTAATACGATAAACTCATCCCCACCTAGGCGCCCTACCGTGTCGTCTTTTCGCAGTGCCTCTTGTAGCCTTTGCGCTGATTCAATTAAAAGTTTGTCTCCTGTTTCATGACCTAAGGAATCATTTATTTTTTTAAAGTCATCTAAATCCAAAAACAGTACCGCAGCTTTCTCGTTATTTCTTTGTACTTCAATAAGCAATTGCGACAAACGATCAAGTGCTAAAAAACGATTAGGGAGTAAAGTTAGACTATCGTAATACGCTTGATGTCTAATTAGTTCATCTGATTTATGCTGTTCTGTAATATCTCGAATAATAACCATTAACTGGTTATGTTCTGTTATTTTATTTATTCTTGCTTCAAAAAAAACGAGCCCATGGGGTAAAGCTAGCTCATATTTAAAGCTCATCATCTGCTCTTTTTCTAATACGAGGCTGATATAGGTTTCAAATTTTTTGGCTACAGCGCGCGGGAGTACATCACCCATTTTTTTACCAATAAATTGCTTTGGCTTGGTATAGAGATCGGTCTCATTACTGGCATGATACTCAATAATAGTTCCATCATTTTCCATCAAGAAAAATAAGTCAGGAATTGCCTCAAAAATAGTTTTTAGCATATCCTCATTAAATGATGCATCTGCTTGTGCCTTTTTAACCTCAGATAAGTCAATATCAATGCAATACATTTGTTTTGTATTATATTGATTTGTAAACATAACATGGCTAGAAAAAACAGATACACTTTCGCCATTTTTACCTTTTAGGGTAATTTCGGATGCTGGAATTTCTATGTCTTTTTCTACCCAATCACTGTGTGCGTCAATTACAAATTCACACATTGATTCAGGAATTATAAGGTCTTCTATTTTTTGCCCTATGGCCTCTTCTTTGGTGTATCCGTAAAGTCGCACACTGCCTTCATTCCAATAAATAACACGACGCTCATTGTCATAACCTTGAACAGAAATTACATTTACCGCATCAAATAACTGATGCAAATAGTCGTTAATTACAAATTGGTTGGTTAAGTCTGAAGCAACGTCGTCTAATTTCATTTTGAGGCTATATCCATAAGTAATTTTATTTAGTAATAAAAATACCAAATAATAATTAAATTTAATTTTAATATTAAATTTCCATGTACATTATATACGCCATTATACAAAACAAAAAAAGAGCCGAAGCTCTTTTTTAATAATTGTTAACTGTATTTAAACGCTATAAAAACTAAATTTATTTTTTTGTCACATCATTTGGATGTTCCACGCCAATCCATGCTTTGAAAAGCGCTTTTTGCTGTGGCGTTGCCTCTTTATCAGCAACTACTTTTTTAGGCTTATCGAAATCTTCTGATAATACTAATGTTAAGCTTTCAAGTGCATCGCGACGAAGATAGTCAACGGTTACTTTGTCGCCTGCCTTAAACGTTTCTAGGCTAGTTTTTAAATCTTTACCTACGTGATGTTTGTTTATAGCGACAATTTTATCATCGGTAGTTAAACCCGCTTTCCACGCACTGCCACCACGGCGTACATAACTTAACGTCAGTAATTCACCTGTATTTCTGGCGGTAGCATCAATACTTGCAAGTGCTTTTGCTTTTTCAGGACGCTCAAACTTTAAACCTACTTTAGTAAGTAAATCGTCAAAGTTAATACTTGCAGGCGACTCTACATTTTCTTGCCACCAGCTTGAATAATCACGTCCTGTTAAATCTTTTAAGATATTAAGTACATCTGTATCTGTAAATCCAGCAGGCATTTTATGATTGTTATAAAGTGCTTTGTGCACGTCGCGATAGCTTATTTTACCTTGGCTTTTTTCTAGTAAGTCAATATCTAAAGCAAGTGAAAGTAACGAACCTTCTGAATAAATATTGGTGCTGTAGTTACGTGCGTGATCGCCACCTTGATTAATCCATTTATCAAAGCTTGTTTCGCTTGCGCTTTGCACTTCACGGCCCGGTGTTTGCAAATGACGGTTAATGGTTTTACTCATTACTTTAAAAAATTCATCTGTTGTTTGAATGCCTGAGCGCACTAATAAATGATCTTCAAAGTAACTTGTTGAACCTTCTGCAATCCACAGCAGTTTTGAATAGTTCATATTAGTGTAATCGTATGGCACTAAACCTTGAGGGCGATATGCTTTAACATTCCATGTATGAACAAACTCATGCGCAGCGGTGCTAATAAAACCTAAGTAATCTTCGCGGCTACCAAATCGGTCACGTGGTCGTTGAATAATTGTTGAGTTTAAATGCTCTGTTGCACCACCAGCTCCTGATGTTGCATGCACCATAAATACATAACGCTCATACGGATAGCCATCCCAAATTACATTACCCGTGGCAACTAATTTTTTAAGATCGGTAAGCATTAGCTCTACATCGTAGTTACCATCGCCCCATATAACTAAATCATATTCACGCCCTTCTACTTCAAATGTGTGTAGTTGGTTAATACCCGTTTCGATTGGTGAATCAACAAGTACATCGTAATCGGCTGCTTTAAATGAATTTTTGCCTTTTAAATTATTCATACCCGATACAGAACGCCACTTTTTAGGCACGTCTAAATTAACGGTTACAGGCTCTTGGCGAAATGATTCACTAAACATAAAAAAGCCTGACGCATCTATAAATGCATGGCTGTCGTCAATGTGGCGAGCACGTTTACCAAGCTCATTTGCATACACCTGGTAGTCAACATTTACTTCTGTAGGTTCATTAAGATGTACACGCCATGTACTGTGATCTATTTTTTCCCATTTTAGTTCTTTGCCATCTTCATCTTTGGCTTTGAAGTAGCGAATGCCATTTGCAAGATTTAACATTTCGTAGCGACCCGTGCGCCACGCAGGAAGTTTTATATCAAGGTGTGCTTGCGCTGTTTTTGGAAACTCAACACTTACATCACCTAAATGATGCTGTGGTTGCGAGATTTCTAAAGAATAATTTACATCGGCAAATACAGGCGCTGAACATGCAGCTAAAATTGAAAGGGCTAATAACTTTTTCATAGAGACTCTTAGTGGAAACTTAATTGCTTACAAGACTAACAAGCCCCTATTTAAAAGTGAATTAAATACGATAAATGACCCTATATACGAGTTTATAAGTAGTAGCTTATTAAAATTTCTAAGTTTTTTACTAGATAACTACACATAATAAAAATTTGTTGTAAACTGAAGATAATGAAATTAATTTGATGGCGGTATGCTTAGGTGTCACAAAGATCTAACGCAACAGATAAAAAGCTAAAACAAGCAATTGATGCGCGTATGGCTGTTGAGAGCGCTCGTAAACATCAAGTAGATGTTCTATGTGACTTTACAGCTAAACTATCGTTGAGCTGTAAAGGACTAGATATCGAGTTAGATAATCGCCTCGCCAAATTTAGAAGTGCGCTTAATAAAGGCATGAGTTTTGAAAACCTTGCTCCCCTTATTAGTGAAACTTTAATCCTACTTAAAAACCAAGAATCGATTCAACAAGCTCAGCAACGTAATTTATACAACAGTGTGCAAAGTGCCGGTAAACAATTACAAAAAACCAAAGGTTTACCTGACGATACTCGTAGGACTCTAAGAAATTTACTCGATCACGAGATTAATAACGTTCATTCAACTCATGGTTACATTCCGCTACTTGATCAACTTATTAGCTTTTATCATGAAGCGTTGCTTACCAAGCAAAACCCTCAAGTTGATCAGCAGCGCCCAGTAAAACAGGCGCGTGCAAAAAAACTACTTGAGCTCGCAAATGAACTTATACTTGAAGAAGAAGCTACGCTACAAATTAATAATATAAAAAATAATATTACAGAAAGTGACTCAATCGATACATTACTTGATGTTGCAATTAGTATTATTGATGTAGTGGTAAAAAATATAAGTAAAGAGCGTAAATCCGCGCAAAGCTTTTTAGTTTCATTAAATCAAACCCTCGAAGATCTTCATAACTCTATCGTCTCAACTAGCAAGCACTCTGAGTCTATGGAAGTTGAGTTTGACTCACTTAATAAAAGCATTGAACTAAAAATAAAAAATCTTAATGAGCAAACGCAAAAAGCTACATCAATCTCATCTTTAAAAGAACTCGTAGATAACGAATTAAAATCAATAAGCGAAGATTTTATAGCAAAAGAAAAGTTAGAACGAAAAGACAGAGAAATGCTTAGCGCTAGTTTTAATGAAATAAATACTCGAATTGTTACTTTAGAAGATAAGTTAACAACGTATAAAAAACGCTTAAACGAACAGCGCTTTAAAAGCTTACTAGATGGACTTACAAAACTGCCTAACCGGGCTGCATTTGACGAACGTTACAATCACGAAATGCATTTGTTTAATGTGCAGCCATCAGATGTTACGCTTGCAGTTATTGATGTTGACCACTTTAAATCTATCAATGATAGATTTGGCCACACCGCAGGTGATATTACCTTACAAGTTATATCAAAAGCGTTGCAAAAATCGGTAAGAAAGTCTGATTTTATAGCGCGTTATGGCGGTGAAGAATTTGTACTATTAATGCCAGGTGTGTCGCTAGAAAACGCAACATTACCCCTGGATAAAGTAAGAAAGGTAATTAAAAATATACCTTTTAAATTTAGAGAAAAACAAATTGAGATCAC
Source organism: Pseudoalteromonas sp. SR45-1 (assembly GCF_014163655.1). NCBI lineage: Bacteria > Pseudomonadati > Pseudomonadota > Gammaproteobacteria > Alteromonadales > Pseudoalteromonadaceae > Pseudoalteromonas > Pseudoalteromonas sp. SR45-1. Next base: position 92,807 of record NZ_JACJDR010000012.1, read on the forward strand.
TATTTCGGTAGGTGCAACTCAATTTAAGAAAGGCGATACCCTATTAAAGGCATTTGATAGAGCTGATGATGCACTTTACGAAGCCAAAAATTCAGGGCGAGATAGACTTTGTACCAGTAAATAATGTCATAGCTATTATAACTTTTATGACAAGTAGTTTTACGATTTAGTAGTAGGAGCACGTCTATGTTAATACAGTTAAACCCAACTGGGGTTTTAGATTTACTGTCGCAATTAGAAGTTGATTTATTAGAGCAATCGTCTGCTAGTGAGCGTTATAAATTATTTAGAAACTGCGTACTTGCAGTCCTCAATGTAGGTAGTCATACCGACGACAGTAACGATATATACAACAAATACAAAGATTTTGATATTCGTTTAGTAAGCCGCGAACGAGGTATTAAAATTGAACTTGAAAACCCACCCGAAACCGCATTTGTTGATGGCGAAATAATTACCGGTATTCACGAACATATATTTTCTGTTATTCGTGATATTTTGTTTATTTGTCAAAAATACGAAAAAGATTTAAAAGAGCAAAAAGCCATAACCCATATGGTGTTCGATATGCTCAGAAATGCAGGTGCACTGCGTGTTAAAAGCGAGCCTAACATGGTTGTTTGCTGGGGCGGACATTCAATAAACGAGGTTGAATATAAGTACACAAAACAAGTAGGTTACGAACTTGGTTTACGTGGATTAAATATTTGTACCGGTTGTGGTCCTGGTGCCATGAAAGGCCCAATGAAAGGCGCAACTATTGGCCACGCAAAGCAACGTAACACCGATAATCGCTACTTAGGTTTAACAGAGCCAAGCATTATTGCTGCCGAGCCACCAAATCCTATTGTAAACGAACTCGTTATTTTACCTGATATTGAAAAACGCCTTGAAGCTTTTATTAGAACAGCTCACGCAATTATCATTTTTCCTGGTGGCGCAGGTACTGCTGAAGAGTTGTTATATTTATTAGGCATATTGTTGCACCCAGATAATACTAAGCAATGTTTACCTGTTATTTTAACAGGCCCCAAACAAAGCGAGGCGTACTTTAAAGAGCTATGCGAGTTCGTTGAAATGACACTTGGTAAGGAAGCGTTGGATAAGTTTGAAGTAATTATTGATAATCCTGAATTAGTCGGTCAAAAACTAAAGTCATCGATGGCTAATGTTCGTGATTACCGTAAAAGTGAAGGTGATGCTTATTACTTTAACTGGACATTAAAAATAGATAACGACTTTCAACAACCTTTTGCACCAACACATGAAAATATGGCAAGTTTAGATTTACACCTTGATCAGCCTAAACAGCTACTCGCGGCTAATTTGCGTAGAGCTTTCTCTGGTATTGTTGCTGGTAATGTAAAAGACGAAGGCGTTAGAGCCATTAAACAAAACGGTCCATACATTTTAAGTGGCGAACCTGCCCTTATGACAAATATGGATAAATTATTACAGGCATTTGTTCTTCAAGGTCGCATGAAGCTCCCTGGTAGTAAATATGTTCCATGTTACAAAATAAAAGCATGAGTTTTATAGTTTGAAACCCCATTTACTTCTTATAGATGCGCTTAATTTAATTAGGCGCATTTACGCCGTTGACGCGAATCAAAAACATCATAGCGACGAGCAAATGATACAAACGTGCTGTGCACGTGTAGCCCACGCCTGTAAAAAGCTTTTAGATACGAGTAATGCAACCCATGCCATTGCTGTGTTCGATGGTGACAAAAGCTGGCGTTATCATTTTTATAAAGACTACAAACATTCACGCGCGCCAATGCCCCAAGTATTAAAAGATGCTCTATTGCATTTTAAAGCCGCAATTGAAGAAACAGGTATTGTAGTATTTGAGCCTATTAACGATGAAGCTGATGATATTATTGCAACGCTTGCCTTTAAGGCATCAAATAATCAAATAACGAGCACTGTTGTTTCTACTGATAAAGGCTTTTTACCTTATATTGGCCCTTACATTACAGTTTACGATTACTTTAAAAAGCTCTATCTAGATGAGACAAGTATAAAAGAGCGTTTTGGTGTTGAGCAAAATAAACTCGTTGATTTTTGGGCATTAGCGGGCGATAAAACAAATGATATTCCGGGAGTTAAAGGAATAGGTACTAAATCTGCGCAGCAAATAGTTAATAACTATAACTCAATTGAACAAGCAGCCGAAGATGAGTCTCTAAGCCCGAGTATTAAAGCAAAGTTAGCCGCTAATATGGATATGTACGTAATTTCAAAGCACTTGGTTAGTTTACGCACCGATATAAATTTAGGTTTTAGTTTAAAGCAGTTAAGACTTAATTAGTCGCAAGTTAATAGCCTCTAAACATTACAAAACGTATACTGATATTAGTTACCGGAGTCAGAGTAAGCCATATTGAAAAAATTTATCCGATATTTAATTTTAGGTTTAGGGCTATATGCACTGATAGCTGCATTGGTGATTACCTTTTATAAAGACGATCCTCAAGCTATGATTTGGCAAGACCGAGAGGCTTTCAATAAACGTTACATCGAAAAACTATCACTTGAGCAGCCAACAACACTAAATAGTGTTCTTGATTACTTAGGCAGCCCCGATCTTACTTATGCCAAACGAGATGGTGAACAAGTATTTCAGATAATTTTTTATCGTACACAACATAAAACATCTGACGGTATTACCACTATGGATGAATGTACTGGCCTATTATTTAAAAATGGGCAGCTGTTTTTATGGGGCCCGAGTGCATACAATAAATACCAAGAACAAAATTAGGTGAAGGTTTAATGGATGAAGCTGTTTCAACTACCTTAGAGCAGCTGCTTAATAATACGCAGCTGTTTTTAAGTTATTATAACAATAAACAAAAATGGACAGCTCTATATCCAATGGCAAGTAAGCTAGCTGAGCAATATAGAGTGCTCTACAGTAAACAGCCATTCGCATTACAATCCCGATTAACGCTTTATAATCCAAGTTATTCTTATGCAACAAATTTAGTTGTTAGTCAGAGCGTCATAACTGCTGCCCTGTGTAAATCTCAAAATTATAATAGTGCCTTAAGTGAGCTATACATAGCCGCTACACTCATTGAACATTTATGTGTTGGAGCGCAATTAAACAAGCTTTGCGAGCAAACACCTTTTCAAGATTCTGATAAAAAAATTTGGAAAATGCGTCATCAGTTAGCAGCAAAAGTAATGTTAGCTAGTGGCGATTCAGCAAAACCTGTTACGCAGTTACTAGCTAAATTAAATAAGTATAAACAAGCATTGGTAAGTGCTCCTAAAATAATGCTTTACGATGGGGGCATAACGCTGATTGCTCTAGCAAATATTATTAGCATGAACATTACGAGCAACACGGCTAATAAACATATTAGCTTATATAAAGCACTTACCGATTTGTACATTCGCACACCTAACTTGTTCGCACTGCAATTAATTAAATCACTAATAGCGCATTTAGGGCCATTATTACCGGGAAGCCGCGTTTTATACGCTGAGCAAACCATGATTTATTTAGCAACTGATGCACAACAACGGCATGTTTTAATTAGTACAGCAAATCCAAATAAATTAACCTGGTACAGAGTAAAAGCAACGCTTAACGATAATCCAAAACAATGGCATTGCACTGATAAAACCATTAGCTTTAAAGTATTTAACAGTGAACATGTAAAACCACAAAGTGAGCTTGAGATTGATAAGGCACAATCTTTACTTGAGCTAATAAGTAATATTAAGTTACAGCACGAATACAGCTATAAAGGATTAAGCCTGCTGATGGCGCCCCACCCTCTCGTAATTGCTAATTTATGCGAGGCAGTAAAACCATATAATAAAGAACATCAGCCCGCAAAAGACTTAAAACATAGTTTATCTATGGTCGGTTATTATAATGCACCTGCAATAATTCAACGGGTTGTTTTTGAACAATTAGTTAATGTTACCCCACATCCATTGCAAGCCTACGTGACTAACAGATTAAATGGATTAGTAAAAATAATGGCTTTATTGGTTAGTAAAAATGATCACGACCAGTTTGAGCACATTACTTTACCTTTATACGCTTACGCCCATTTTTTATTAACGCAATGCAGTACACAACTTTCTCGTAAAACACTGATTGACGACACACCAAATAAAACATTGAGTGCCCCTATCTGCTCATTTTTTGGGGTAAATTCAATTAACACCGAACAACTAACACAACAGCTTACTCTTTTATTGAGTGATAACCCATGGACAGCAGCACTCTTAGAAGCAGAGCAAACACCTAAAAAGCACTTAACTGAGACCCATAAACTTTGGATCACACTTAAGGTTGTTGCTCAAAATGTGTTTAAACCAGAACTTTTGCTAACTCCGTGGCAGCAGCAAACGTTAAATGAACAGCTAAAAATACTCAAGTGGCATAACAAAGCTGATTTTTATCAACAATTAGAATCTCTCGAGTTGTTTAATAGTATTTAGTTTATTAGAAGCTATTTTATGTCTTTATACCCATTATAACTTTCGTGTATACCCAGTATTTTTTGTATAAACTAGCAAAATGGGTAATAAATTGGTATAAATGCGCCCTTAAATTTTCAAGCACGTTCACATAAATGTTCTAACAAGCGGTTACTCTCTCAGAGTAATAATTTATGTGCAAATCAAACTCTTTAAAGGAAAAGTCAATGGCCAAACAAACCATCACAGTGATCAAAGGCGACGGCATCGGTCCGAGCATTATCGACTCAGCACTTGAAATATTAAAAGCCGCAGGTTGCGACTTTGATTATGAATTTGTTGATGCTGGCCTAGCTGCACTTGAAAAAACAGGTGAGTTATTACCGCAAGAAACAGTTGATACAATTGCTAAAAACAAAATCACTCTTAAAGGCCCATTAACTACGCCTGTAGGTGAAGGTTTTACATCTATTAACGTAACACTTCGTAAGCAATTTGGTTTATACGCTAACGTACGTCCAGTTAAATCATTTGTTGGTACTAAAGCGCGTTACGACGATATTGATATCATTACTATTCGTGAAAACACGCAAGGTATGTACTCAGGTGCTGGCCAAGTAGTAAGTGAAGACGGAAATGAAGCAGAAGCAAAATCGATCATTACGCGTGAAGGCGCAGAAAAAATCGTAACTTTTGCATACGAGCTAGCGGTACGCGAAGGTCGTAAAAAAGTAACTGCAGTTCATAAAGCTAACATTTTAAAATCAACATCTGGTTTGTTTTTAAAAGTAGCACGTGAAGTAGCTGAGCGTTACCCACAAATTGAATCAAATGAAATGATTGTTGATGCAACATGTATGAAGCTGGTAATGACACCTGAAGAGTTTGACGTAATTGTTACGACTAACTTATTTGGTGATATTTTATCTGACCTTTGTGCTGGTTTAGTTGGCGGTTTAGGTATGGCACCTGGTGCTAACATTGGTGAAGACGCAGCAATTTTTGAAGCTGTACACGGTAGTGCACCAGATATTGCTGGCAAAAACTTAGCTAACCCAACATCTGTAATTTTAGCGTCTATTCAAATGCTTGAGCATTTAAATATGGGCGATACTGCAGAGCGTATTCGTAGTGCTGTTGCTGATGTAATTAAATCAGGCGACCGTACAACTCGCGATTTAGGTGGCAGCCACGGTACAACTGATTTCACTCAATCAGTAATTGACCGTTTATAATTAATATTGTTATTAATTTAAATAGCCCGCTAATTTAGCGGGCTTTTTTGTGTTTGCTAACTACGTTTACTACCTAGTGTATTTATGCAGGTTAGTATTAAACCTAATTAAGCCCAAAAGTAGTAATCCTAATAAACCCGCCAGTGATCCGCCACTTGAACCCGAACTACTTTGTTGTTTTTGTACAGTAGCAGATAACTCTTGAGTAAAAGTATCATTGGTTTGAGTATCAGTAATATTCAACGTTACGTTATAAGTCCCGTCAGCTTGATAAGTATGCCTTGGGTTTTGTAAATTTGATAACGCACTGCCATCACCAAAATCCCAACTGTAAGTATAACTATTAAAGCCGCCGGTTACTTGGGCATTAAATTGTGCGCTTAAATCACTAACTGTAACGTTTGCGTTTATGCTAAGCGGAACATTAGCAGTTACATCAATCGCTTTTGATTGTTCAGTGCCTTCGTCATCTGTCACTGTAAGCGTTACTTGGTAATCGCCAGAGTACAAATAATTATACGTAAGCGATTGAGTCGCTAAAGTACTTCCATCTCCTAGCTGCCAATTATAAGTATACGGTGCGATTCCACCTGTAAGCGATGCCTCAGCTGTTAAAGCTCCTTGGTTTATTACATATTCAATTTCATTTACAGTTAATGGTTCAACTAATGTAACTTGTGCTACAGCGACTTGCTGTGAAGTACCATTATCTGCCATAAACTCAACGTTATAAGTGCCATAGTCTTGGTATTCATAAGTAGGCGTTAACTCTGTGCTGGAGCTTCCATCGTCAAAACTCCACGTAAATTTGTCCGCAGGAGTAAGTGCAAAACCTTCTACACTAAAATTAACGGTTAAACCGTTTTTAGTAAAATTAATACCCTTAGTAACATCGTAAGTAAGCTCTACTTCTATATCTTCACTGTCTGTTGACTGGCTTATAATACTAAATCCAAAACCAACCTGTGGAAGCACAACACCCGATGGTTTTTGCGCTTCAAAGCTATAATCGGTTTTATCAGTAAACCCGGTGATAGCTGATAAATCATCATCACCTAACCCTGCCCTTTGTTGATATAGGCTAAAAGCAGCATCACGTATTTGAATTGCTGAAGCTGCCGGAGTTTGCGTACTACCTTTATTTATTGATCGCTGATCGGCATCTACCACTAATGCAAAACCACTGCCTGGATGCTCGGTAGTATTATTATCTGCTTGAGATTCATTGCTGTACCACAATAATAACCCCGGTGAGTACTGCTCTGCTTGCAAACTACTGTCAACGCCTGTGTATGAACGCAGTTGTAAATAGTAATGTGATGGCGATGCATATGTGTAACTACCAACTTTTTCAAAGCCATTAAACACAGTGTTAACTTGATCTTGTGCATTATTTTGCCAAATTAAAGTATCACTTTGCTCAATGCGCATATCATCAACAACAAAACCATAATAATGTGTGTTCGCATCTGTTATGTATTCAATTTTTAAATCAATTGTTTGCCCAGCATAAGCTGATAAATCAAACTTATGGGTCAAATAGCCGTTAGGTTGCTTAGCATCACTATTAAGAAATGAATCACCTGAGATATACGGACCAATATCACCGTAGTATGGATTAAGCGCTTGCGTATAATTACTCGCGATTGGCTCGCCATCTACTTTTACTTGAACTAAATCGTAATCGCGCTCAATACTGTAATAAGCAATAAAGCTTAAAGTAAGTGTCTCAGTTGTGCTTGGTAGCGCTATTGTATTAGCTAAGCTGTTGCTAATATTGTCGCCCGTATTTGAATAGTATTGAAAATCACCTTCTATTGGAGCCCTAAATTTTTCGAGCCTTGGTGGTAGTGATATTTTTATTTGATTTTGCTGTTGTGAAGTACTCGCAGTATTAATTAATGTTTGCTGTGAGTTAGCCTCTATCTCATCCATATCAAGCGTAAGCTGGTTAACCCAGTTACCCTGGTACCGCTTTTGTAAATATTCAAGCGCATAAGGGCTAAACATAACTGGCTCTGAGCCTCTTGGCGAACCAGCCCAACTTCCTGTCGACATAACTGACCAAGACGCGACAGGCTCACCTACCGTGTTAGATTGTAAGTCGTATTCATCTAATAATCCTAAATCATGCCCAAATTCATGCACAACCACACCAATCCCGGCATCAATAGGGTTAATGGTATAACCAAAGAGCTTAATGTTGCTGCCTGCAATCTCGCTCGGCCCGCTATTTTCATCAAATACATAGTAGCGGTGCGACCAAATAGCATCGGTGCTTAGGTAACCGCCACCCGCTTCTTCGCCAATACTTGAATGAAATACCATTACATGGTCAATAATGCCATTAGGTTCATTAAGGATACCGTCGCCATCAATATCATCTAAATCAGTTAAGTCATAATCCGCTAAATTAATATTAAACTTTGCAACTGCTTTCTCCACAGCCTCTTTAATTAAAGCGGGCGCATTTATATCCCGTGTACTGCCTTGGCGCTCACCATATATTTTTGCATTGCTATTAGCGGTTACCCAACCATATACCTGCCCGCTAAAGTTTAAGCTATTTCCCGAAGCCGCTTTATAATAATCAGCAGCCGTTTTTAAGCTTTGTCCATCAGGGCCTGTATAACCTTGAGTATTAAAAAGCATTTGCTGATAGTGCTCAGTTGAATAATCAGCGTAAAACATGTCGGTGTCTTGCTCTACAAGTTGATTGTCGTCATGTTTAAGATCAGGAAAATCAATTAAGATACCTAACACTTTTACATCATTAACGCTTTGATCTGGCACTAGCGACGTTGAAAAAGCGACCTGTTGTTTATTTGTGTTTGAAAAAAAGTTGGAAGAGGATTTAAATTGCCTAAAGCCATTTTTAATTGAGTGATTGGCAACGTCTTTGTTACTCATATATGACTTAAATGAACTATCTAACTCACTTGAAGATATTTGGTCTCTTTTTTTAAGCCAATATGAAATACGCTCTTCGTTAGTTATACCAACATCATGCGGACTTAAGTTATTAGCCGCCACCATAGGGCTTAATAGCGTAGTTAAAAGCGCAATTAACGTCACTTTTTTCACTGTGTTTTCCTCAAACATAATTATGTAGCAATCATACCTAATAATAGAAATTTAAACATGCGATAAAAACATATAGTTAACATATGCAATTAAAGCTAATGGTCTCTCACACTCTTTTATATCTAAAATCGAACTTACAACCTAAAATGCATAATTTCTGCCAGTAAACTCAATTAAACATAGGCTTTCTGCAGGTTTAAATTAAAAAAAGCCACAAAACGAATTTAAAATGCAAAAAACAGCTTTCAAGGTTGACATGAAGGCTTAAAACCCTTAAAAATAAACCTATACAAAATCTTTAATTTAAAAGCAGTGTTTTGCTAAGTAGAGTAAAAACTATGAACACACACATTAATCTTTTAGTCGTACTCGTACTGGTCTTAGTTATAAGCCCAGCGGGGATGTATTAAAAGGTGATACTGCTTTTTAAAAACCCTCGCACTACGCGGGGGTTTTTTTATGCATAAAAAAGCGCACAGAGGAATGAGGATGAGCAAACAAGAATATAATGGTTCTGAACTAGTAGTTCAGGCATTAAAAGAGTTAAAGGTAAAATACATATTTGGCTATCCCGGTGGTTCGGTTTTAGACTTATATGATGCACTTTTTCAGCAAGATGACATTGAACATATATTAGTACGTCACGAACAAGCTGCAACACATATGGCTGACGGCTATGCCCGCGCTACTGGAGACGTTGGTGTTGTACTTGCAACCTCAGGCCCTGGCGCTACAAACTGTATTACAGGTATTGCAACGGCCTACATGGATTCAATTCCTATGGTTGTGTTATCAGGCCAAGTGCCTACAAATTTGATTGGCGACGATGCATTCCAAGAAACCGATATTGTGGGTTGTTCTCGCCCTGTAGTTAAACACAGTTTTAACTGTAGAAGTGCTAAAGACATCCCTACAATCTTAGCTAAAGCTTTTTATATTGCTAGCACTGGCCGCCCAGGTCCTGTCGTTGTTGAGCTTCCAAAAGATATGCTTAACCCTGCTATTAAGTTTGAATACGAATTTCCTAAAACCACCGAGCTGAGAACTTACAGCCCTAATACTAAAGGGCACTCAAAACAAATTCGCAAAGCCGTAACAGCTATTTTAGAGGCCAAAAAACTGGTTATCTACTCTGGTGGTGGTATTGTCATTTCAAATACATCAGAGCAATTAACGCATTTAGTTGAATCATTAAATGCCCCCATTACAAATACACTAATGGGATTGGGTGGTATTTCAGGTGTGCATCCAAACTTTGTAGGTATGTTAGGCATGCACGGCACGCTTGAGGCAAACAAAGCAATGGCTAACGCCGATGTGATTTTAGCGCTTGGTGCCCGATTTGATGACAGGGTAACTAATAATGTTCAAAAGTTTTGCCCTAATGCCACAATTGTTCATGTTGATGTTGACCCAACTTCAATTTCTAAAACAATTAAAGCACACATACCAGTTGTAGGTTGTTTAGCAACCGTACTTGAACAACTACAAGCGGGTATTGATAAAAGCCCAATTAAAATAGACCGCAGCGCGCAAGAGGATTGGTGGCGACAAATCATCAGCTGGCGCGAACAAAAGTGCTTAAGCTACAACACTGATGGCGACAAAATTAAGCCACAAGCTGTAATTGAAGCGGTTTATAAAGCTACTAATGGCGACGCTTACGTAAGTTCTGACGTTGGTCAGCATCAAATGTTTGCAGCGCAATATTATCCATTTAAGCATCCTCGTCAATGGATCAACTCAGGCGGCTTAGGCACCATGGGCTTTGGTTTACCTGCTGCAATGGGTGTAAAGCTAGCCTTTCCTGATAAAGAGTCTGTGTGTATTACGGGTGATGGCTCTATTCAAATGAATATTCAAGAACTATCAACCTGTTTACAGTACAACCTAGCGGTAAAAGTTGTATCACTTAATAACCGCTCTTTAGGTATGGTACGCCAATGGCAAGACATGGTTTACGGTGGACGTCATTCATCATCTTACATGGATTCACTACCTGATTTTGTTAAGTTAGTTGAAAGCTACGGCCATGTAGGCATACAAGTAAACACACTAGATGAGTTACAACCTGCTATCGATAAAGCAATGTCAATTAACGACCGATTAGTCTTTTTAGATATAAACGTTGATGAAAAAGAACATGTATACCCAATGCAAATTAAGTTAGGCGGCATTGATGAGATGTGGTTACGTAAAGGAGTAAAAGCATAATGCGTCGTATTTTATCTATTTTATTAGAAAACGAACCAGGTGCCCTATCACGTATTGTTGGGCTTTTTTCACAACGTGCATATAACATCGACAGCCTAACTGTTGGCACAACTGACGATCAATCACTATCACGTATTACCATTACCACTATGGGTGATGACAGAGTTGTAGAGCAAATTACAAAGCAGGTTAACAAATTAGTCGACGTGCTTAAAATTATCGATTTAACAGAAATGAGTCACATTGAACGTGAGCTATTGCTTGTCAAGGTATTAGCTCAAGACGAGACGACTCGTGCAGCGGTTACGCGAGTAGTTGATGTGTTCCAAGGTGCTATTTTAGATATGGGCCGACAAAGCTATAGTCTACAACTAGTGAGCAGTACAGACAAAATAGAATCGTTTTTAGACACTCTTCGTCATGAAACCGATATTATTGAAGTTGTACGTTCTGGCGCTGTTGGCATTGGTCGAGGCGATAAAGCCTTAAAAGCATAAATTTATAATATAAAGGCATCAATTGATGTCTTTATTAAACATAAAAAAAAAGAGCTAATTAGCTCTTTTTTTAATTTAATTCGTTAAACCTATTAAGGGTTTACTTGGTCTTTAAGACCTTTACCTGCTTTAAAGCTTGGGATAGTTGCCGCTGCGATTTGGATCTCAGCACCCGTTTGTGGGTTACGGCCAGTGCGAGCTGCACGTTCTTTTACTGAGAAAGTACCAAAACCAACTAATGCTACTGAATCACCTTCTTTTAAAGAAGAAGTTACAGCACCTGTAAACGCGTCAAGAGCACGAGTAGCAGCGGCTTTAGAGATTTCTGCATCAGTAGCAATTTTTTCAACTAATTGAGCTTTATTCATTGTTAGATTCCTATTCGTTATTATTTTGCCTTCGCAAAACCTATCTTTATGCATTTTTAAAGAGTTAGCAACAGCAAATTGCATTTTTTGCTTAAATTCTTAAAAAATGAGTAAAATTTAAATAATTCTCTGTAAAATACAGCGTGTTGGGTTAACAAAGACTTAATTTGAGTACAATTTTGGCGCAAGTTAAGCAACTGGGTAAATAAGCTATATTTTTTCGATCACTAAGGTCACTTCCCCGACCTCGACTCCAAACTTAACAATAGATGTGCGGTTTATCAAGCGCGATTGTGTAACCAGGTACATCCAATCATCAAAATTCACTTTTAAAGTACTGCCATCGTATGGAAGCTCTACATCGTAATTCCAATGAAATACGCTGCCATCACTTCTACCTTTTGCAGTACCTATAACATCATCTGCCACACCCGTTAAACTATTGTCTTCGTTTAACGTTATTTTCCAAATACGCTTTTGAGTTTCGCCATCGTCATAAACAAAGTCTTCTTCAATAACGCCCTGGTTACCATCCCAGTTCGCATTCATATCTACGACAAGCTTGCGGGTCAATTCACCCTTAAAGTCTTGTACAACACCGTAGGCTTTCAAATTTCCACTAAAAAATGTTTTAAAGTCAAAGTTTGGCGATGTATTTTTATAATGCTCTACATTTGGTGCCGAACAGCTTATCAGCAACAAAGCAGATAAGCATACAAGAGCTGTTTTAAACGCGTTAAATACATTCATATTAATTCCCTAATAGTTGCTTTCGTAGTTTCGGCTCAGAGGTTTTTTCATCCAGCCAAATGGCTAAAAAATCACTCGAAAATTGAGGTTCATTTATTTCGCCAATTTTTTCATCATTATGATAAAAAGTACTCATACCCTGCTCATTTGTGACTAACGTTAGCGAATCACCTTGTCTAATATCAGGCCAAATAGACAATAATTTACTGTCGTATTTGTCTGCTAGCTCTTTTTTTCCAATATGCTCCCACTGCTCATTTGTTGCTTTTACGATTTCTTTAGCTTCAAAGTCACGTAAATAGGTAAGTTTAAATTTAATAGGATGCGTTCCTGCGCTGTAATTACCTGAAGGGGTAAATAAAACCGCGTCATATACATCCCAAAATAAATACTCCATACGTGCTTCGCCTACTTTATTAAACTGTGTGTCAGCTAAAACAATTGAAGTTGTAAGCAAATAAAAAGTAACTGCCTTTAGTAAAAATTTCAAAATAAGCTCCCTCGAGTCAATGTGTAATGTTACGAAATGGGAATTGTGGGCGATCAGCGATTGATGAATAACTTGATTTTTTGGTTTATAAAAAGAATAACAGTAAACACTGTAGACCAAAGCGCACCGTAAACGAACCAAAACTGCCATAAAGGTAAGCCTAAGCTTATTACTTCAAAGCGCGCCCCAGCCCAATAACTTGCTGGCGCAAAAGCCATGCATACTAAAAAGGCCTGCCAAAGCTTTAATTTACTCAAAAAAACCATTGAGGTATTTAAAGAAAGTAATAACGCAGCCCATAAAAAGACGAGCCATAGAGGGAAGGGATAAACTTTAAATTCTAACAAGCCTAACTTTACCGCTATAAATTCTAACAATAGTGCTAAAGGTAGGGCTTTAATTAGAAGTAAGGTGTCTTGTTTTTTTTGTTTTGACAACCAAAACATTAAAACAATAATCAATCCGCTAAAAAGTAGCGAGCCAGCTTCAAGCAGCAAGGATAAAAACCACACTGCTTGAAATAAAACAAAATTAGTAACCGAGCGCAATATCATCGTTATCGCTAACAAAACGTGGTTTACGCGCCATTAAATGCACCGTACTTGTTGCTCTGGCTCTAAACGCGCCTTCGCAATAAGCAAAATAAAATAACCATAAACGATAAAAACGTTCATCAAATTTTGAGCGGTCCAAATCAGGCCAGCTTTTTATAAAACGGCTTCGCCAATCTGCTAATGTTCTTGCGTAGTGTGCACCAATATCATTAACAGTATGAATTACCATGTCGGTATTATTTTTAATCTGCTCACTCATTTCGTTAAGTGATGGCAAGCACCCGCCTGGAAAAATATACTGCTGAATAAAATCAGAGTTTTTTAAGTAATGCTTATAACGCTGATCGCCAATAGTTATGGCTTGTATGAGCATGGCACCATCATCTTTTAACAATTCACCACATTGGGTAAAAAAGCTAGGTAAGTACTCATGGCCTACCGCTTCTATCATTTCGATAGAAACAAGCTTGTCGTACTTTCCTTTCAATTGCCTGTAATCAAGCTTAAGTAATGTAATTTTACTTTCTAGACCAAGTTCTGAAATTTTATTAGCGACATAATCATGTTGCTCATCAGATATGGTTGTTGTTGTTACATGGCAATCGTAATGTGTGGCTGCATATATAGCAAAAGCCCCCCACCCTGTACCAATTTCAATTACTGAATCATTTTTTTGAAGCTCAACTTGCTCACAAATGCGTTTAAGCTTGTATTGCTGAGCCTCTTCAAGTGTCGCTTCTTTTGTAGGATATACAGCACTTGAATAAAGCATTTCATTACTCAAAAATGATTCGTACAAATCATTACCTAAGTCGTAATGAGCAACGATGTTTTTCTTAGAGCCCGATTCAGAATTTTTATTTTTTATGTGATTAAACCGGTGTGCAATATTACTAAAAAATGCGAATTTCTTCTCAAACTCATCAAGTTGCTTCTCATTTATAGCAAATATCTCAATGAAAGAGGTTAAGTTGTCACAAGACCAATGCCCCAAAATATACGCTTCACCAGCGCCGACGCTCCCAGATAATGCAAATGCCTTATACATAGCTTTATCGTTTACTATAATCGTTGCTTTTAGTGCTGAGGATGGGTCACCAAAAACTGTACGCTCGTTTGCATCTACTAAAATAACTTGGCCTGTTTCAATTGACGAAAAGGCTTTAGTCACTAATTTTTTATATATGTTAGTTAACCAGTTTGTGCTTTGTTCGCAGTTTAAGCTCGACACTTTATCCATTGAAATACCTATTAATTGTCCTGACTATCTATGTGCTTTATGGCTTGCCTGAGTGACCTAAAAAAGGAACTCGTTTTATAAACAACTTTAACGCTTGATAATAAATACCTTTGAAAATAGACCATGTCATGGCCGGAAAACGTTTAAATAACTTATTAACTTCTTCTTTAGTAAGTTCTTTACGTTTTAAGCGAAGTGTAGCATCAAATAATAGCTCTTCATTTCGCTTATTTTCAATGTGTATCAATGTTTTATCAGGCGATTGCTTAACATGCCAATGATAGTTCATATCTAGATTCATAAAAGGTGATACGGAAAAAACCTTTTTAAAGTTCACTTTTTTTTCTAAAGGTACTAAATAATAATGACGTTCGTTCCATGGTGTATTACTTACTTCAGCAATCATGTATTTAAAACGGGTGTCGTTATGACCAAAAAAGTAAAAATTAACAGGACTAAAATACACACCAAAACAACGAAGTTGCCCAAGCATGTAAATATGAGTAAAGGTTTCAGTAATACCTAAATTGGCAAGTTGTTCGTGTGCACGCTCAATAAGAGGACGTTTAGCAAGCTGTGAGGTGCCTTTAAGATAATCAGCTTCATTAAACTTTAACGCCTTTAAGCCTGACGTACCTATGTGTTTATGCACACCATTTAGTTGTTGAGGATTATTTAAATCTACCCACATCATATACAGAGGGTAACTAAAGCGATGTTCTTTAACAGCAAAACGGCGATGTTTAACATCGCCTAAATACACTGCACTAGTCAAATTCGACCCCAAGTTGCTTGGCTACATCTACACCACTGTGTACGCCATCTTCATGAAAACCATTGTACCAATAAGCGCCACAAAAATAACTATTGTTGTGTCCGTCAATACTGTGTTTAAGTTTTTGAGCCGCAATAGACTCTTGGTTAAATACAGGGTGGTGATAAGTAAACTCGCGCAAAATTTTACTTTGGCTTATTCCTTCAAGATGGTTAAGCGTTACACAGAACTGTGTATCTGATTGTATACCTTGCAAAATATTCATTTGGTAAGTTACAACAGCAGCTTTATCAGTGTTGTTGTTAAGTAGGTAGTTCCAGCTTGCCCATGCCGCTTTTCTATCTGGTAAAAGGTTTGTATCGGTGTGCAACACCACTGAGTTCTCAGTGTAAGCTATTGCACCCAATACTGACTTTTCTTGCTCAGTAGCATCACCCAGTAGTGCAAGCGCCTGATCTGAATGACAAGCAAATATTACTTTATCAAATTTACTTTGCTCACCATTGGCAAACTCTATTGTTACTTCATCATTTTGCCGCGTAACTGATTTAATATTTGTATTGAGGTTAATTTTGTCGGCAAAACCTCTGATCAGCGGCTTTATATACTGACGAGAGCCTCCTGGTACTACATACCACTGTGGTCTATTGGTTACATCTAAAAGCCCATGATTAAAGAAAAACTTAACAAAAAACTCAACGCCTACGTTTTCCATTTCTTTAATACTGGTAGACCAAATAGCCGCGCCCATAGGAAGAATATAATGGTATTTAAAAAAGTCATTAAACTGGTTATCGTTAAGCAATTGCCCTAATGATTGATCAGACTGGTAATCACCTTTTTCATGCATTGTTTTGCACAGTTTGTTAAACCTAACAATGTCGTACAATAATCGCCAAAACTTAGGTCTAAAAATATTACGACGCTGTGCAAATAAGCTTGTAAACGTATGTCCATTGTATTCAAAACCAGTGGCTTCGTTATGCACACTAAAGCTCATCTGGGTTGTTTGTTTATCAATACCAATGCGCGAAAGTAGCTTTTCGAAATATGGGTAAGTTCGGTCATTAAATACAATAAAGCCAGTATCTATTGCGTATTTGATGCCACACACATCAACATCAACCGTTGCTGTATGGCCACCTATATAATCATTTTTTTCAAATACGGTTACATCGTAATGTTTGTGAAGCAAATGCCCACATGTTAAACCAGATATACCAGTTCCTATTATTGCTATTTTTTTCAACGGGCTAATCCTTTTGCGATTTTAAGCCAAATCGGCAGTGGTAAAATGCGTAAAGCTTTTAATATAAGTGTAAAACGATAAGGGAAATGAACGTCTTTGCGGCGTTTTTGGATACCCTTAATCATGTAGTCAGCTGCTTTTTCAGCCGTAACGGCCATAGGCATCGGAAAATCATTTTTATTAGTAAGTGGCGTTTTTACAAACCCAGGATGAACTAAAGTCACATCAACATCATTTAAATCAACCGCTAAGCTTTTTGCTAAGTAACTTACACCCGCTTTTGATGCGCCATAAGCTTCTGAACGAGGTAGCGCAAGGTAAGTAACACTTGAGCTGACCAAAACAAGTTGGCCGCCTGGATTTATTTTAGGAAGTAACGCCTCAAGGCAATACCCCATAGAAAGTAAGTTAACGTTTATTACACGCTCAAACAACGCGCTATCAAAGTTGCGCGCATCATCTATATATTCACAATTACCAGCGTTTAAAATAACACGGTCAAATTGAGGAAAGCCAATAGTAGACTCTTTTATATCTTGCAGGTTAGTTGCATCAAATTTACATGCTTGGATATTGTCGTATTTAGCAAGCTCGGCAAGCTTATCACTATTACGGCCGCAAGCTATGACAGTGTCTCCTAGCTGTGCATATTTAATTGCTAGCTGCTCGCCAATACCTGATGTAGCACCCGTTATAAGTGTGATCATAATTAACCTGCCCTTTTATCAATTAGCTTTATAACGCTACCAAGTAAAGGAATGTGTTTATATAACAACTCGCCCACATTAAAGTAGTCTCTGTGCTTAATAATTTTGCCATCTTTAAAAATAAGCTTGCTATGACCGTCTACCGAGATAGTTTTACCTGATGACAGCTTTGGATGTGCATAATGCATAGTCCAATAAATAAAAGCATTGTTACCGCTATTAAACGAATCAGTAATATCAAACTGGCAATGCTTAACATTGCTGTATAAGTTAGCAAAGTACCTGCGCAATTCTACAATGCCGTTAATTTCATGCATCGGGTCTATAAACTGTATGTTGTCACAGTAAATATCACTCAATAAATCAAGATTAGTACTATTAAGCTGTTGGTATATTTCAACAAATTTATCTACTGGTAACTGGTTATCCATATCACACCTTAAATGCAGCAAGTGCACGTTCTCGTGCCGCTTTATGATCAACTATTGCTGGCCAGTAACATTCCTTATCTTTGCCTGTTGCGGCTAAATAAGTGTGTGGAAAATGAATGTGTTTATCTGGCACGTTTTCAAGCTCTGGCAAATACTTACGGATAAACTTGCCCGTTGGATCAAAGCGCTCGCTTTGTCTGATAGGATTAAAAACTCTAAAATAAGGCTGAGCATCACAGCCCGTACTTGCAGCCCACTGCCAACCACCATTATTTGAGGCTAAATCGCCATCAATTAAGTGCTGCATGAAAAAGCGTTCACCTTTACGCCAGTCTATTAATAAATGTTTAGTTAAAAAGCTTGCAACAACCATTCGTAAACGATTATGCATCCAACCGGTTTGCTTAAGTTGTAGCATTGCTGCATCCACTAATGGGTAACCTGTACGCCCTTCGCACCATGCTTTAAAATCGCTTTCACTTTTACGCCACACTACAGCATTATACTTTTCGTTGAAGTTATCGCCGCGCGAAAGCTTCGGAAATTCAGCAATTAAATGTCTGTAAAATTCGCGCCAAACAAGCTCGTTAATCCACGTAAACGTTTTACTTTTTGATGTAGTTAAAATATCAGGATAACGCTGCTGAATATTAATAAGCAGTTGCTTTGTGCTTACAATACCTAGTGCTAAATACGGGCTTAAACCCGATGTGCCTTTTACACTGGGAATATCACGCTGGTCGTCGTAACTTGTAAGTTTGTCGCATATAAAATTATCAACTACGGTAGAGAGTGTTTCGTCGTCAACCGGCCACTTATCTGAGCATCCATCACTTTTTAGTAAGTCGCTTTCATCAAATTTTATTGGCTCAGAAGTTAAAGGCCATTGTGGCAAACTAAAGTGTGTATCTTGATACTGCTTTAACCATGCACGTTTAAAGGGAGTAAACACTTTATACATTTCATTACTTTGATTTTTGACAGAGCCTGCAGGTGCAATTAAATCACCTTCGTACAAAGTAAAAGTAATAGAAAGCTCATCGCATTCATGCAAAATTGCTTTATCGCGGTTTACTTCATTAAGCTCATACTCTGTATTAGCAATTACGTGTTTTACATCGTTTGCTTTACAAAAGTTAATCAGCTCGCGCGTACAATCACTAAAGCTAGGCGCTTCAATAATATGTAAAGTAATACCGTAATCAGCAAGTTGTGATTGAAGATAAGTAACTCGGCGCTTGAGTAAGTCAATCTGAATAGGCGCAGCTTGGTGTTGTTGCCACTGCTTTTCAGACACAAAAAAAATGGCGTGTTTAGCGCCATTATTTAGCGCTTGAATTAACGCTTCATTAGAAAAAAGGCGCAAATCGCGCCTAAACCAAAATAATGTATCCATTAAATACCAAATCGTAGTTTTAAATCGTGAGGGTATGGGTTAAAAAACACTTGTTTTTCAAGGTACTCATTCGGATGAACTTTCAAATGATGTTTTAACAAGGTAAGTGGTACATACAATGGCACCAATCCTTCGCGGTATTCGTCTATCGCATCACGAAGTTCTTGTTTTTCAACCTTCGATAAATCATTTTTAAAGTAGCCTTGTAAATGCATTAGGGTGTTGCAATTATTTCTGCGAGAAGCTGGCTTTTTCAGACCCGTCATCAAACCTAAAATATATTCATCCGCAACTGCATTTATATTGTCACCTACGAACGTTCCAAGCAGATTACCCAAATCTCGATAAGCTTGGTAATTGTGAGCCATCAACAAGTACTTATACTGAGAATGAAATTGAGTAAGCTTGTGAACCGTAAGCGGCTCTTGTACTAATTTTTGCCAGTTTTTAAATACGTAAATTCTCATTACAAAGTTTTCACGTAAGTGCATGTCATTTAAACGTCCGTTTTCTTCACATGGCAATAATGGGTTGTGCTTCATTATTTGCTCAGCAAAAAAACCAACGCCTTCAGAAGTATTACCCGTGCCTGCTTCGTTGTATATTTTAATGCGCTCCATGCCGCAGCTTGGACTTTTTGCGCAAAATACAAACCCGCTCAACTCTTTAGCTTGTTCTGTTGCAACTTTTTTACCATACTCGGTAAGTTGTTGGCCTACGTCTCCAGTACCATCTGGGCGACATACTTTAATAGTATCTCCCACTTTAACTTGGCGAATAGTTGGTCGAGGTATTGGTAAACCTACCGCTACCTCCGGACAAAACCGTGTATATTCAACGTGTTTACCTAACTCATCCATACAGAAATTTGACTTTTTATGACCTGTGTCAAATCTAACTTTTTCGCCTGCTAAGCAGGCGCTTATACCTATTTTTATTATATCTGTGTGCATAAATTCTCTTAGTAAATCAAATTACCTATTGGATTTAGTAACTTGCTGAAGCCCTTATTAAAATGTAGCGCACTACTGACAACTGTAAAGCACAAACAACCATCTTTTGTTAAAGGAGTATGTTGGTGACTACCATCTTGCCATATAAAGTCACCTGGGACATATTTTCCTTCTTCATCACTAAACTCGCCATCTAGGAGTAAAGTAACTTCAAAGCCAGTGTGCGTGTGTTCTGGTATTTCACCACCAGCATCAATATGTAACAAGCTAGAACGTAATGGGCCATCATCAAGTGCAATACGAGATCTCGCAAGCTTACCCACTTGGGTAAATTTACTGTGAGAAATACGCGTTAGCGCACGTGGAAGCTGATAGTTATGCTCATTAACTTTAATAGAAACAGGCTCTACTTCATAAACTTCGTCGATAGAATCATCAGATGTGATCATATCAAGCACATTCAATTCAAATTCTTCAAGTAACTCAGGTTGCTCAGCTTGAGGTTTCTCATATTGCGCTGGCTCTTCGCTAAATAATGCGTTTGCATTGCTTGCCTCAATTTTAGCTACTTTAGCTTGGCACACAGGGCACATATCTACATGTATAGAAACGGCTAAACTCAATGATGTAGCAAGTGATGCATCGCAATACTGTGTCAGTAAAGTTTCACTCGGGTGATGTTTAATCATGCTGATCTCCCATTTCATTACGTAATTTTTGCAAGGCCAAACGTAATCGTGATTTTACCGTGCCTACTGGAATATTAAGTTGATGTGCAAGTTGCTCTTGCGACATATCTTGAAAATAAACGCCTCTTACCACTTCGCGTTGAGCAATAGGTAATTTGTCTAAATAACGTTTAATTTGTTTATCTTCTAAATGATCACTGTATTCGTGATGTGTATCTTGTGATTCGTTTAATAACGGCCAAATATCTTCGCTTATGTTTTCTTCTTTATTACTTTTCATTTTACGAAGCATATCGAATGAAGCGTTACGCATAACGGTATAAACCCAAGTAGTAGCCGCACCTTTATCACTGTGATACAAATGTGCTTTACGCCAAACAGATGTTAACGTCTCTTGCACAAGCTCCATTGCTTGAGCTTCAACACCAAATTGCTTAATTCCAAAGCGTTTAATTTTTGGCGCAAAGTATTCAAATAAATAGGAAAATGCTTTTTTATCGCGTGACTGTGCAACATCTATAAGCGCTTGCATGAGTTCTTTACTCGGCGTTTCTGGCATGGCAGTGTACTTACCTGTATTAGGTTCACAACGTGGTGATTGTTGTTGACTTACCATAATAATTTATCCCGTTATTGCTTTAGTATTAAGTAATACGGGCAATAATTAATTTAGGATCATAAAATTTAGGCAAATTCGTTATTAATCACAGTATGGAGGAAATTCAGTAAGTTATCAAAGTTCGTTTCAAACGCAAGTTGCTGTTTTTTCTCAATAGAAATAGGTAGGAGCTCAAGCCAACGGGCTGCAATCCAAGGCAGTTTGTCAAAGTGAGTTTTTTTGTACAGTAAATTAAGTTCCGGATTACTTTTAAACACGTTTAAAAGCGCATCATGCAATAAGTCATGTTCGCCAACTGAGTTGTTAGAATCCTTATACCAATATGGCGTATTACAAGAAGACACCAAACCATGTCGCAGTTCGTCCTCGTCTTGATAAACGTCATTTATTTGAACGCTTTGAGAAGCAAACACATCGATTAATAATACATCGTTGTCGTCTTGGTCAAAATCAATAATATCAACAAGGCAACCTTGCGCGCTTATATTAAATGGCGTGTCGTGCTCAAATGTACAAAGCACAAACCCTGTATTGTTTTTTAATGCGGTTTTAACCATATTTAAATAGCGAGGCTCAAATATGCGTAATCGCGTATAGCCTTCAGGTAACATAAAAATGGGTAATGGAAAAATCGCACGTTTCATAAAGTCTACTTCTTTCAAACACTCTGCCTTTATTTACGTGCGCTTTTGCTAAGTCGATCAGCTTTGTATGAATCGAATTAATTACCAGCTATATAATTGGCTAAAGATTAAACCAACCTCCCATAGCTTTAAACACTTGAACCGAGTAATAAGCGCTAATCATAC
This sequence comes from Pseudoalteromonas sp. SR45-1, assembly GCF_014163655.1. Taxonomy (NCBI): domain Bacteria; kingdom Pseudomonadati; phylum Pseudomonadota; class Gammaproteobacteria; order Alteromonadales; family Pseudoalteromonadaceae; genus Pseudoalteromonas; species Pseudoalteromonas sp. SR45-1. The sequence goes on from NZ_JACJDR010000012.1 coordinate 115,313, forward strand.
TGACTACGGGTGCTAACATTAATGCAAACAATCCAAGTTCACTGCTCATCGTTTTAATCCTTTAAATAATTTATTTTACGTTTTTTATACTAGTGTCAGTATTTTTAAGCGTTGTGCTATGTGTTAAAACGGGCTCATCTAATAAACCCTCTAAAACAGTTTTAGCATCAAAATAAAGCGTTTCCTTTAGTGATTTTTCAAGCTCGATTGTGGTTTGCTTTACGTAGCTTGCTACACTTTGAGTTAATATATCAGTTACATCTAGGTCCACTTCTGTTGCATGTACTTGCGCAGAACCTAATACTAATAAACTTGCCATAGCGATTTTAATTGAATGTTTCATAATGGTATTCCTTGTTTGTGTATTGTTTAGACGTAGTTACATACTCAAGGGTTGTGCCAACATAAAAATAAATCGTAAGCAACTGTAATTAAACAATTTTACATGCATCTCTTTAATTTAAAAAATTCATACCTTGTTAATTTAACCATTTAATTTAATTTTTTGACTACTTTTTAGTTAATAAATAAAAGGGTTTAAATGTATTAATACCGTCACACTAAATACATTTAGCGTTTATAAAAACGTCATATCTACCCGCTAAAGTGCACACCACTATAAATAATTCAAAAAGTGCAGTATGACCCTTTCATCACGTCGAAATTTCTTAAAAACCTCAGCAGCAAGCATATTTACCGTCGCAGTATCGAGTGCCATTACAGGTTGTGCTCAAACATTAACAAACAAACCACTATCGGCTATTGAATTTAAACACGGTGTAGCCAGTGGCGATCCGCTCAGTAATGCTTTAATAATTTGGACACGTGCAACTACTTCTCAATCAAATTTTGAAGTTACTGCTGCTTGGGAACTGGCAAGTGACTCTCAATTTAAAAACATCATCCGCAGCGGGCGCGAACAAACAGATAAAAGCAGAGACTTTACAATAAAAATAGATGTGCAAGAACTTGCTCCAAACACAGAGTACTTTTATCGGTTTATGGGTTTAAATACACAAAGCCCAATTGGCCGTGCTAAAACACTACCAATAAATAACATTGAACAAGTAAAAATGGCTGTTGTGTCGTGCTCAAACTATCCTGCTGGGTACTTTAATGCCTACACCGATGCCGCTAAACAAAAAGATTTAGATGTGGTACTGCATTTGGGAGATTACATTTACGAATACCCAATGGGCGGATACGCTACCGAAAATGCTGAAAAAATTGGCCGCCAATTAGCAGCCGATAACAGTAGTGAAATTATTACCCTTAGCGACTATCGTAAGCGCTATGCTATTTACAGAACAGACCAAGGCCTTCAAGCTCTTCACGCTGCAGCGCCTTTTATTGCAATATGGGATGATCACGAAGTTACCAACGATACCTATAAAAGTGGTGCTGAAAATCATACCCCTGATGAAGGTGACTTTTTTAAGCGCCGTGCAGCAGCTATTCAAGCCTATTACGAATGGCTGCCAATTAGGCCGCCAATGGGCGAACAAAGCCCGCAAATATACCGCACCTTCGATTTTGGTAATTTAATAAGCTTACACATGCTAGATACTCGCGTAATAGCACGCGATAAACAACTCGCTTACAGCGACTATAAAAACCTAGAGACCAAACAAATGGATGTTGCTCGCTTTGCCAGTGATTTAAATAATCCAAAAAGGCAGTTACTAGGTAACACACAACTTAACTGGCTTACGAGTGCAATAACTAAATCGAATGCAAAGTGGCAAATATTAGGCCAGCAAGTATTGATGACTAAAATGTGGCTACCTACTGAAATATTCTCGCAATCCGATCGCACCAAAATACCTCAGGTGTTAAAAGAGCTTGTTGCCATTAAAAAAGCCGTGTTAGCAAATAAAGCGGTAACACCCGCGCAACTCGCACGCGTAAATACTTTAATGCCTTACAATTTAGATGCGTGGGATGGTTACCCAAGCGAGCGCGAAGCATTATACAAAAGCGTTACTGCATTAAATAAAAAGTTAGTTGTGGTTGCAGGTGATACGCACAATGCGTGGCATGGCACATTAAAAAATGCAAAAGGCGAAAGCGTAGGAGTAGAGTTTGCAACACCAGGTGTTACATCCCCAGGTATGGAGCATTATTTAGCGCTTAATACGGCACAAGCAAAACAAATGGCAGACTCGCTTTCATTGCTAATAAACGACTTAAACTATTGTGACTTATCACACCGTGGATATATGTTACTGACGATTACTAAAGAGCAAATCACAACCGATTGGCGTTATATAGATAACATAAACTCCCCAAGTTATAACATAGTTAACCAGCATCAAAGTGTTTATAAAGGCTAATACTTTTAAAAAGAAGGTAAATGTATTATTTACCTTCTTCGCATATTTTATAAAACGTGCTTAATTACAACTATAAAGAAGCGTCCACGAAGCATCACTTCCTGGAAGGCTATTTGTATACCAATTTGCGCTGTATGCATTGCCTTGATATTGCATTTTATCGTCGGTGTTATTGTGAGTAAACGGACCACCTGAGTAATCTTTGTTCACCCAATTAAGGTATGCATTAATACCATTACAATCTGTTGAACTTACAACACTGCATCCGTTTGTATCAACACTAGTACCTGCAGGTGTATCTGGGCACTGATCAATATCATCATTCACTCCATCGTTATCCGCATCGCTTTGTGGTTCAACTACTTCAACAACGCAACCTACATTATTAACAGCTTCACCTACTGGTGTATTAGGACATTGATCAACATTATCGCTTATACCATCGGCATCGCTGTCAGTTACTGCACAACCAATACTATCAACCGTTGTACCTGCGGGAGTATTATCGCACTGATCAAGGCTGTCACTTACGCCATCCCCGTCGCTATCTAAATCAACATTGCTACTACCACCACTCCAACCTTGAATGATCTCTTTAACTTTAGAGCCTGACGATGTTAGTGAATTCCAACTACCGCCTGGAGTAAATAACGATGCACCTTCGTTTTTATCGTTTAAAGCCCAATTAGCGTGGCTAATATTGTTTGTTTTAAAAAATGCCATCCATGCATCGGTTTCATTAATATTAACACCACCATTGCCATCAGCATTAACTGTTCCCCACTCTGTGGCGAATAGTGCAATACCGTTATCGAGTGCAGTTTGTGCTTTATTTCGATACGATTGACCATGCGTGCCAGCATAAAAATGCAGAGTGTAAGCAATATTGGCGCGATCAATTGGGTTTTGTGATGCCACATCAACATCTTGCGACCACGTAGGCGTTCCAACCACAATTAAGTTATCAGGATCGATTGCTCTAATTTTATCAATAACTGTTTCTGCGTAAGGCTTAATATCGTTAACCCACGAGATTTGTAACGGCTCGTTATAAATTTCATAAATAACATTGTCGTACTGCCCATATTTGGTAGCTACGTCTTCAAAAAAGCGAACTGCAGTTGCTTGATCGGTATGTGCTTCATGGCTATGAAAATCAATAATAACGTACATATCTTCGCTAATAGCTGCGTTCACAACAGTATCAAGACGGCTCATATTGCCCTCCCAATCAAAGTTCAAACTACCACCGGTACTCGTACCATGGCCAATAGCTGCACGAATTAATGTTGCATTAAATTCAGTTTTTGCCTTTGCTACTGTTTCTGCTGTATAAAATTTTTCAGCGCCCCACCCCGTATTACTCCAAAATAGGCTAGGTCCTGCAAAGCTTGTGTTTTCTCCACCCGCAAGAATTTGGTTCCCACTCACCGTTAACTTCTCAACAGCGGCCTTGGCCATCGTTGAGCACCCTAATAATAAAGCTAACGATAAGCTCGCCACTTTAAAATCCTTTCTTTTATGATTATTTGAACTGTTATTCATCGTATTTCCTTAAATTGAAATTATCAGTCATCATTGCTTGATGTAATAAATTGACACAAAACCAATACTTAACAGTTAAACAAAGTTAATTTGGCGAGCAAAAAGTATCATTTATTAACATTAAATGAATAAAAAGGAACAAGGAGAAGGGTTTTAATTAACTAAGTATCAACAAGTGAGCAATTTAACGAGGTTTGAGGATTTTACTGGGTATATACAGGTATTTACACGATGTTTACATGGTGCAGGCAAAAATCTCGGTTACAAAAAATATGTATAAAAATGGAAAAAGCGGTAATAATTATTACCGCCATCAATAATAGCTAAATATCAGAGTAAATATTAATAAGCCAACCAAACCGAGTTCTGATTAACTGGCTTATTTTTTAGTAGGCAGCGCTTTTCTGCCCAAACGATATGCATCCAGCATACTCAGCACCCAAATTATAATCATTAAAGGTACATACTTATATTCAGCGAGTTGAGCGCAGGCGTCAGAAGGTTGTTGCGCGGCTTTTAAAATGGCCGTAACCGACATGGGTATTTTTCCGTTTACAATTTCATTTGCAGTACACTGTGCAATCGCAAATATATCTTGAAAGGTTAAAATTAAAAGAACAGAGAATACACCCGCAAAAATAGCGCCTATAAGGTGTTTTTTTAAAGAAAAATGCCCCGCTCCAGGATAAACAATGGCGGTAAGTAAAGCAGCTTTTAGATCTTGTTTCATGGTTATTTCAGCTCGTAATATGTATTACACTAGACACCAACATAGTGAATTAATTCTCTTTAAAATCAAGTAAAAGCTAAAGTAGCGTATCAAATAAAGTTATTTAGAATTACTCACAGCTAAGATTGAAACTTTCAGCGTACAGTTGTACATTGAAATTAATTCCAATAGTGGTAGGAACAGTTATGTCGTTAGAAGCGCCTTATTCCCGTAAAGAAGAGAAATTAAACGTAATCAGCCATGCACTCGGTATTATATTTGCCGCATTTGTTATGTGGGATTTATTTAGCCAAGCCACCAGCACTAAAGCGTATATTAGTACTGCAATTTATGGCAGCAGCCTATTTGTGCTGTTTTTGTCATCCACTTTGTACCACGCCAGTATTCAACCGCGCTTAAGAGCCTTTTATAAAAAGTGCGATCACTGCGCCATATACTTATTAATTGCCGGCACCTACACTCCCTTTTTATTAATCTCATTATCCGGTGCTTGGTCATGGGCCACACTTACATTTATTTGGGCGGTGGCACTGGCGGGCGTGGCGTACAAAGTATTTGTAAAAAACGGTAATAAAAAAATATCACTCGCCACCTACTTACTCATGGGCTGGTTTGCACTGGCTATTGTATATCCGCTTTATTCAAGTGTTGATGTAAAAGCACTTTACTGGCTACTTGCCGGCGGTATTTTTTATAGTTTAGGTACATTATTTTACAGCGCTAAAAGTACCCAATTTAGCCACGCAATTTGGCACTTATTTGTTATTGCTGGGTGTGTTTGCCATTATATTTCAATTAGCCATTACGTTTATTGAGCTTGTATAGCCAATTAGAATGGTCTGGTTTGAGCGAGCAGCAGACGGTCATCTTTTTATATCAAATGCATTTAAGATTTCCTGACTTGAATTAACTGTTGTATTGTAAATAGTAATTTTGCTTCTGTATAAGGAGCGATATAAGTATCGTGAGATAAGGTTTACTTAGCTACTTTTTGTTAATGTAAATAAGGTAATAATTAACTTTTAAGGTTGAAGTAATGGAATATAACAATCTATCCAAGCTTGTAAAAAAAGTTCTCAAAACAGATCAAAGTGGTAATACAACAATGCCCTCAAGACGCGAAATGACAAGCAAAATTTTTGCGTTTATTATGCTTATTCCTGGAATTACTAGCATTGTGATGACAGTAACAAGCGAAGGAGGGGAAAGTATTTTCTTCGCTATTTCTGCAAGCTTCTTTTTAAGTATATCAATATTGCTTTTTGGTCGAAAGAGCCGCTTAGAGTTTAACGGGACAGAAAAACAGCTTAATTTAAAAACCGCATTATGGGGTTACTTTCAAAGAAGTAAAATTGTTGTACCGTTTGATACACTATCATTTGAATTAAGTAGTATAGGCGCGCAAGGCCCTTATCAAATTAAGTTCGTTGATCAGTTATATGAATTTAAACAGTATACAGATGCTAAGATGTTCATTTCGTTTTTATATACGAAATATAATACTACTGCAGTTGAAACCATATCGGATTGGCCTAATAAAACACCGATAAGGTTTGCTCAAAGTGAATTATATAACTCACCTCAAGTTACTCATGATACTAAAAAAGCTAATTCAAACTCTCACCTGGAAGATGAAGATTTTAATAGTGAAGATCTTGTTTTCATTGAAATATGGGATCGCAAATCGCTAATAAAACTATCCCTGCCATTTTTTGTTTTTACAGCCATTGCCGGCTTAGTTAAATACGGAGTGCTGTAATGTATTTTAAAGAACTATCTAGTGAGCTAGCTATTTATCGACAACCGAGGTTAACTAGATTATTGCTAGTTTTGTTGTGTGGTTTCTTTTTATTTATCGGGCTAATTAATGTGTTTAATTCTGATGAAGCAAAATCATTACCGATATGGGTATCTGGGTTTATATGCTGGCTAGGGTGGAGTGGTTCGTTTGGTGGCTATGTATGTCGTTTTGATCTCGCAAAACAAACCTTGGAATTAAAGTCGAGTAGTTTATATACTATTTTTAAACGTGTTTATAAATTATCAGATATTAAAGGTTTTAAAGCTATACCTAGAAAAGGCTACACACATGACTATAGATTATATGCAGTGTTAACTGATAATACTCATATTGCTTTCGCAAACTACAAAGGACGAGGGTTTGCAGTTAAGGAGTGTATAAAAATGGCTGAATTTGTCAGTAAGCCTTATCAAATCAATATTGATACAGCTTCATTATGATTTTCTTAGAACAAAGTAGCGTGGATTAACATTTTTTTAGAAACCAATGCCAGACGCTTACTTCAGGTCTGGCATTGGTTCAAACTTAAGCATCGATCTGTTCTGATACTTCTAACGCATCATCAACTTCTATTCCCAAGTACCTGACAGTGCTTTCTAGTTTTCTATGGCCAAGTAGAAGCTGACAGGCTCTTAAATTTTTAGTTTTTTTGTAAATTAGTGATGGTTTAGTACGTCTCATAGAATGAGTGCCATATTGAGTCTTATCTAACCCAATTGAAGTGACCCAAGAATCAACTATACGTCCATATTGACGGGTTGAAAGGTATTCTGAGGAATGAATTCGTGACTTAAACAAGTAATCATAAGAGTTGAGAGTAAATTGCTCTATGAGCGCCACAATTGATTTCCTTGTATTCCCAGTAATTTCAAATTGGACGGGCATACCAGTCTTTTTTTGAACGACTATTGCCCTTGATTGAATTGTTTTACCATGTGCGATGTCGTTAACTTTTAGTGAAACTAAATCACACCCTCTTAGTTTGCTATCTATGGCTAGGTTAAATAGTGCTAGATCTCTTATTTTATGAAAAAGTTCTAGTCGTATTCGGATAGCCCATATTTGCTGTAATTTCAGAGGTAACTTTTGTCCTACAAGCTTATTTTTATTCCAAGGCTCTTTAGGCTGATATATTGTTAACTGGTGCATTAGTTGTACTCCGGTGTTTATGGAGTTTTAAGCTTAGCCCGCTACAAAAGAATTCGGGTATGAGCGATAAGCAGACACTGAAAGTTAAATTTATTCCTACACCTTTGAGTAGGAGCCTAATTTTGTACGATAACATTATTAACCGTCTTTCTGAGACAAATTAACATGCTTGATTCCTAACTGTTTTAATTACATGTTTACAAAGGTAATTATTGGTGAAATTATCAGAGTATGTAATATACGCCATTTTGGTGTGTTATAAACTACCAAAACGGTGTTCAATAAGTTGTTAGCTTTACAAGGATTACAGATGCTTTATCACTATACGAGTCTTGATGGACTAATTGGAATTATCAATGGTAATAGTCTTTGGGCTAGTCACTGTAAATACTTGAATGACTCTACTGAATATATTCATGCTCTAAATGCTCCAATTTCATTGTCTAATGAGATTTATATGGATGATGATTATTTATCACCATTCGGATTTTCTATGCATAAAGCTTTAGATGAGATGAAACATAATGATGTTTATGTTTCATCGTTCAGCGAAAAACCTGATTTATTAAGTCAGTGGAGAGGTTATTGCCCACCAGGAAGAGGCGTATGTATTGGGTTTAAAAGTGAAATTTTAGAGAAGTTTTGTATAGAAAATGGCTTGAATTTGAATAAGTGTATATACAATAGGGAAGAGCAGTTTCAAAAGATGAGCGCGTTGATTCAACAATGCCAAGCTGAATTTCCTAAGCCTTATGTTAGTAGACAAGATTATGATGCTTTTGATAGCAAAGGCAGAGTAGAACATGAGTTAAATTATAAACAATATGTCACAGAAGGTGATGGAAAAAAACAAGCAGATACAGCTTTAAATAATTTGTGTAATTCAATAAACAAATTAGCCCCATTGTTTAAAGACGTTGGCTTTCATGAAGAATCTGAATGGAGAATTACCGCTGAAAACCCTGCCTGTTCAATCAATTTTCGAGCAGGAATTAGTCATTTGATTCCATACATTACATTATCTATTTTAAGTTTCTCTAAAGATGCTATTGGTGAAGTTATTGTTGGTCCTAACGCAAGTTCACATAATTGCGCTAGTTCAGTGTCTATGTTGCTCAAATCAGCTGATTTCAATGATGTTAATGTAAGAACATCAAAAATCCCATTTAAGAGTTGGTAAAGTTAATAAAACCTTAAAGTTGGATCCGTAATAGTTTGCTCGGTTCCACTTCGTTTCACATTTTAGCATACTGTTACTCAACGCTTAAGGCGGCATTAGTTTACTGAGGAAATTATGGAACACTTTGTAGAATTGATTAAAGCTTTAGCATGGCCTTCTGCTGTAATTTGGATTTCTTATATTTTTAGATCTGAAGTCCGCCAACTATTAGGGCGAGTTTCATCTTTTAAGTATAAAGATGTGGAAGCCAGCTTTGGGAAAAGCCTAAGTGAAGCTGAGAAAAGTGCAGAAAGTATCAAAAAGCCTAAAGTTGAAGTATCGGATGCTGACTTAAGCCAGAAAGAGCAATTGCTTCGTATTGCAGATGTTTCACCAAGAGCGGCAGTTGTCGAAGCATGGACACTTATAGAAACTGCTGCAATGAAAAACAGTCTAACATCTGGCGTTGCACTTAAAAGAACTAATCCGAAAATGATTCTAGATAATTTATCTGCATCAGGTAAGTTTTCACCTGAAAGCATTGAGCTAATTAATCAACTAAGACAAATACGCAATAAAGCTAGCCACTTACCAGATTTTGCTATTTCTCAATCAGAAGCCGAGCGCTATTTGGATTTAGCGGTGAAAAGTGCTGCTGTTATTGGTGCAACCGTAAGCTAAGAAGAATTTAAAATCGGACAAAAACAGTGGGCTATGTTTCGTTCCTCAGTAATTTTTAGCCCATTATTTTTGTCCGCTTGAGCTGGGCGCAATATTTACAAAGAGGTTTGATGCAGTTTTTCAACATTAGTCGTTTAAATACAGACTTTGGGAGCTTTCGCATATCAGGTTATTGGTGTTCAGAAAAACCTAAAATTGAAAATATCAACATTAAATCCATCGAAGTTATGGGAACTGATGGTTGGGTTTTGCTCAATAAAACTAGCGTAAGCAACTCTCAATTAATTGATAGTTTACTGCCACTATTTTTGTCACATTTGCTTTCAAAAGACAGTGCTGTTTAAACGTAAATATAACAAGAGTCTAAGGTTACTAACGTCCGCTCATGGCACTGAGCCGAACTTTGGCACAGAGCCATGAGTAGCCACTCAAAACTGTAATGTAAGAAATCAAGATTCTTCCTTTTTTAATTGATTTATCTTCAACCTAGCCTCTGCGGTGTTCGTAAGACTTACCTGTAAAGTGGTCTTCGCCTCATAAAAAAAGCACGGTGCACGCACAGTGATAAAAGATAATAATATTTTGTATTAAACAAACTTACTTGACGTTTTATTGCAATTACCATGAAACCCCAGCTTATTTTTACACTAAAGAAAAGCTAACGTCGAAAAGTACAAAATTTAGTTCGAGTGCCACGCATACTTGCGATAGGTGAAAATTTTATATTTGGCTTCTATAATTTTTCGGGGGGATTAGCATATCACTTAACGACACACTTTAACGTGCTGCTATTTTCTGGCTTAATTATAAGCCCATCAGTGCAGCCATAAACGCACCTTCCCAACTTGATTGGCTAAATGAACGGTGTGTAATATTTTCGGTACTAATATCCACTTTTTACCCGTCATCCGCACTTATATTTTCAACAGTTTAAATATAAACACTTTAAAATAAGTAACATAGCTTAATATTTAAAAAGCACCTCTGTGGCATATCTATTGCTTTTTATAAAGAAGGTGGTGTACGTAAACAGCTAAAAATGTCAATTTTAAAGGAGAGACAAAGTGGGAGCATTACAAGCTAACTATAATATTGCTATTCGTGCTAAATCAGTTAGTCGCTCTTTAGCTTCGACACTTTACAACCACACACGCCTCTTATGTTTTTTACATCACCCAATTCACGCTAAGCAAAGAGAAGTAACAGCATTGCTGTGCTGTCTGAGATTACGCTCTTTGTAATTACATGCAATTAACCGAACTTAAACTTTACGTTGAGGAGACTTTGATATGCCAACTAATCAATTTACTATGCAAGATCCTAGAAGCCAATATCAGATGGGACGTACCGAAAAAGACAGTAATCAACCTGACCCAGGGCTAGATGAAATTTTAAAACCTAAAGCAGATCATGGCGAAGACACCTATGAGGGCCACGACAGGTTAAAAGGCCGTAAAGCTTTGATAACCGGCGGCGACTCTGGGATTGGAAGAGCCGTAGCGATCGCATTTGCAAGAGAAGGTGCGGAAGTTGTTATTAATTACTTACCCAGCGAAGAAACCGATGCGAAAGACACACTCGATATACTAAAAGCCAGCGGTAACAAGGCTTGGGGCATTGCAGGTGACATATCTGATGAAGATTTCTGTAACAGCCTTGTCGCTCAAAGCGTTGAATACTTGGGATCAATTGACATACTAGTTAATAATGCTGGTAAGCAACAATTTGTCGCCGAGTTAGAAGATTTATCTACCGAACAATTTTGCCAAACATATGCAACAAACGTATTTGCTATGTTTTGGATAACAAAGGCCGCAGTAAAGCATATGCCACCCGGGGCAAGTATTATTAACACAACCTCTATCCAATGTTACCAGCCTTCTGCTGGACTTCTTGATTACGCATCAACTAAAGGCGCAATTACTAGCTTTACTAAAAGTTTAGCAAAAATGGTAATAGATAAAGGCATTCGGGTTAATGGTGTTGCTCCAGGGCCAATTTGGACTCCGCTACAACAAAGTGGCGGCCAACCGGCGAAAAAACTTCCCGAATTTGGTGATAACGTGCCACTAGGTAGACCAGGCCAACCTGCCGAGCTAGCCCCAACATATGTATACTTAGCTTCGCAAGAGTCAAGTTACATTACCGCTGAAATAATGGGCGTGACAGGTGGGCAACATCTACCTTAATCATCAACAGATGATTGTTAAACAACATAATAGCGGCGAGTATACGCCGCTTTTATTACCTACTCTTTTTGCATCACATCTAAACAAAATCCACTAAGTATTCGTGAAACTGTGGTTATAAACACCCTAAAAGCCTGAGCTACCCACTGCACTATTTGACTTAGTACGAGGTTAAGTGAGCCTATTTAAGCACGCATAAACAAACTGCTTAAACAACTAGAGCTGATTAAGCAGTCAACTTAGGCTTTATACCTATTTATCAAACTGGTTTTATGCGTCGTCTTTTTTAGCACGTATACCGCGAATGAACTCTTCTAAATAAGGCATAAACTCTAGCACGAGTGATATGAATAGCACTGTTATCAAGTAAGTTATTGGTATTGGTGACTCTTTTAATTGGAGCGTAAATTCAGGTGGAAAGCCCCCTGGAGTAAATAATGCTGTAAATTGCTCCCAGTGCCGCGCAATAATTAATACTAAAGCCAACAGCGGTATCATTTCTAAAAAGCTATGTATATGCTGCTCTATTGGCCCCACTCTACGTTTACTTACCGCGTAAGTTACATCCCACATTGCTGTAAGTTCATGAATAAAAAACAACAAGATACTAATAGCAATAATCAAACTATTAACTTCAAAAATTAAAACAAGAATTAACGGTATACCAACTTCGGCAAACATTAATAGATGAATAAACGACTCTTTTGCACCACTTGTTGTAGAAATATTACTACGTCGATGACAAAACCAATCCGCAATGCCAGCTACAAGCCAAATAGGGATCACAAAGTACATCAAAATAACTAAAGTAGGGTCAGTCATATTTGGTTAGTCCTTAAAATCAAGTTTTTAAAAATTGTCACACTCAAAACTAAATATATACGCTTGGTCATTTCGATAATTAATAACGTACCGATGAGCATAAATCGTGTTCTTCAAACACGTTCTTAGCCACCTTTATTATAGCTTTAAGAATTTTTACTTAGCTGTATATGAGATACCTCTTAAAGCGAACTCTTGAACCACCACGGGTATGCTCATTATTTTCTACGACAGATTGTTACTTCAAGTGGTATGCCAAACTTTTATTTTTAGTGGATTGCATGAAAACGCAGGTATAAGTAGGTGTGGAAGAGTTTTAGACTCACCTCTTTGTATTTTTGATGGCTAGAAAGTAGAAAATATGCCCCTTTTTTGTAACTTTTTCATTTATCGATAATCTAGGTTAGTAAGGAGCTTGTATTGAAGATAAAACTAAATGCTCAAATATCAGGTTATTTATATGTATTGCTAAACTTCATAAATAAAAAAGTGGTCAACATGCTTGGTTTGGTAACAGTGCTTAAATACTATTATTAAGCCATTCCTTGTCTTCTACTGCCATCGGCACTCGCGCATATTCACTTTGTCGTTTTTAAACAATACGCCTTCTGATAATAGCTTTTCACGCTGTTCTTGGTATTTTTCGCTACCTTCAGGGAATGATATTTTACCTTGGCTATTCACTACCCTGTGCCAAGGTATAACCGAGTCGTTTGGCATCATTTTTAATAAGCGCCCAACCAACCGTGAGTTTTGCGGGTAGCCCGCAAGAGCTGCAACTTGCCCGTAGCTTGCTACTTTACCTATTGGTATGCCTGCGATAACAGTATAAATAAGTGTTTCTTTATCAATATCAGCGTTCATTTAAATACGCCTCACTAAGTACTTTAAATTGCTCCCAAATAGTACGCGCTACAGGGCCGTGGTGCACTGCATGTTGTCTAAAGGCTCTAATTTGCGCGCTAAATTTATGCTCTCGGTCAGTTATGTGTATTTCTTGAAGTAAGCCTGCTTTTATTTCAGGAGCGCAGTGTTCTAGGCTCATCATTGCCCAACCTGCGCCTGAAAGTAAAAACGATTTTAAGGTCGATACATCATCAATTTTCATCATGGCGGAGCCTTTTGAGTACGATAGTCTGTCGCTGTCGATACTCAAATCACTTTCAAACATGGCTAAACACGGATACGTTTGTAGTTCGCTATAGGTGAGCCTTTGAGGAAGTACGCCTTTGGCGCTGACAATGCCAATATCGAGCCTGCCTATAGGTACGCTTTCTAAATCGCCTGTTGCATGAAATAAGTCAAACCACGGGCCAATGCCTAATTCGGCTTGCCCACTATTTACTTGCTCTAACGAAATAAAGCGCTTCCCGCTTGTTAAGCTAAATTCGGTGCTGGTAAACAATCTAAAAGTATTACTTATGATCTCGTTGTAACTCTGCGTATGGCAAAGTTGTTCGTAACAAATTCTAAATTGGGGTTCATTTCCGAGTGCCAATTCTTTAGCAAGCTGCGCTAGCTCGTCGTTGGCATGCAGAAGTTGCTGCGCCTCGCGGTGAAAAATTCGCCCTTTTTCAGTAAGCTGTAATCGGTACTTACTTCTGTCTAGCAACTCAAACCCTATTTTTTCTTCTAGATTTTTAATAGCAAGTGTAAGCGCTGGCTGCGTTTTATGTAGCTTTAGTGCTGCCCCGCTTAAGCTTGCGCTTTGCACTATGGCATCTAAAATTATTAATTGATTCAGCTTCATATAGCACTCTGCAACATTATAAGTAAAACTTATTGAGTTTCTAAAATTTTATGATTTTTATTTTATATGTTTGCAGCGTATGCTGCACTTAATTATTTTGCCATCATTGCAACGGAGAAGACATGAAACTCTTTCGTCTATGTTTTTTAACTACGACTTTACTAAGCTTAATAGCCTGTTCTGAGCCAGAACAACAAGTTAAAGAAGAGCCCATTCGCCCTGTTAAATTATTCAACATAGGTCATGATTCTCAAACTAACATTCGCAGCTTTCCTGCTGAGGTTGTTGCAAACCAAGGCTCTTACCTTGCTTTTAGGGTAAATGGAGAACTTATTAAGTTTCCTGTGCTTGCTGGTGAACACGTTGAAAAAGGTGATTTATTAGCAAAACTGGACCCTGAAGATTTTCAGTTGCAGTTTGATGAGCGCAAAGCGCGCTTTGAATTGGCAAAATCACAACTTGGCCGTATTGAGCAATTGTTTGAGAAAAAAATCACTAGCCAATCAGAATTAGATCAAGCCACTGCTAATATGCAAATTGCTGAATCTGCATTTAAAATTGCACAAACAAACCTTGAGTACAGCGAGCTACGCGCGCCATTTTCAGGCACAGTTGCAAAAGTATTTGTTAAAAACTTTGAAAACATTCAAGCCAAACAAAATATATTGCGTTTAGAAACACGCGATTTAATGGATGTAGAAATCCAAGTTCCTGAAAAAATAGTCGCTCGTTTTCAAAAAGGCACTGATTACCACCCTACTGTAAAATTCGATGGCTTTGACGATAAAGAATACACACTTGATATTAAAGAGTGGGATACCCAAGCAGACCCTGCAACACTTACCTATAAAGTTGTGTTTTCGCTACCAGTACCTGAGGACTTTAATTTACTAGCGGGTATGACGGGCAGTGTATTTATTGATTTAAGTAAAGTAACGCGCTCGCAAGTGTCTTACACAATACTGCCAATCGAATCAGTGTTTTCTGAACCTCAAGAGTCTATTAAAGATAACGCCTACGTGTGGCTTTTTGATTCAGAAACTAGCCAAGTACATAAACAAGCAGTAAAAATTGGCCAGCTACACCGCGATGGTATTGAGGTGTTAAGTGGTATTAAAGAAGGCCAAATTGTTGTTTCTGCCGGTGTGCATTCACTAAAAGAAGGCATGAAAGTAAGAGCATGGAATAAAGAGCGAGGCTTATAATTATGAGCTTTGCACAACTCTCCATAGAGAAAAAAGTAATCAGTTGGATGTTTACGCTGCTTCTATTAATTGGCGGTAGTGTATCGTATTTTGATTTAGGGCAACTAGAAGACCCTGAGTTTACGCTTAAAAAAGCCATGGTTATTACCATGTACCCTGGCGCTTCGCCGCAGCAAGTTGAAGAAGAAGTTACTTTTCCGATTGAAAACGCGATTCAGCAACTCCCTTATGTTGATTACGTTACCTCTATTTCATCTAACGGTAAGTCGCAAATCTCAGTAGAGATGAAAAGCAATTATCGTAAAGAGCAGCTTCGCCAAATTTGGGATGAAATGCGTCGAAAAATTAACGACCTCTCCCCTTCGCTTCCCAGCGGCGTTTACCCAAGTACTATTTTAGATGACTTTGCCGATGTTTACGGTGTTATGTATTCGGTAACCGGTGATGGCTACTCATATGACGAGCTTAAAGACTACGTAGACTTTTTAAAACGTGAGCTAGTCTTGGTTAAAGGCGTAAGTAAAGTAACGGTTGCAGGTGAGCAACAACCGCAAGTAATGGTTGAAGTCTCAACGCGTAAATTAGCTCAATTAGGTATTGCACCAAGTCATATATTTCAGTTACTGCAATCGCAAAACACCGTATCTAATGCGGGTAAAATTCGCGTGGGCGATGAGTCAATTCGATTGCACCCTACTGGCGAATTTAAAGATGTAAAAGAGCTCGAAACGCTATTAATTTCAAAACCTGGTGCAAGTGAGCTTATTTATTTAGGCGACGTAGCAAAGGTTTACAGAGAGTACGCAGAAGTACCTAACAATGTTATTCGTTATAACTCTCAGCAAGCTTTGCTTATTGGCGTGTCGTTTATGTCGGGAGTTAACGTAGTTGATGTGGGTAAACACATTGACGATCACTTAGCTTCACTTGAGTACCAACGCCCTCATGGTATTGACATAAATTCGGTATACAACCAACCACAAGAGGTTCAAAAATCGGTTGATGGTTTTATTATCAGCTTACTTGAAGCTATTGCGATTGTTATTGTAGTACTGCTGTTATTTATGGGTTTAAAAAGCGGTATTTTAATTGGTGGTATTTTACTGCTTACTGTACTGGGTACGTTTATATTTATGAAGTTGTTTGCCATCGACTTGCAACGCATATCGCTTGGAGCACTTATTATTGCCCTAGGGATGCTGGTTGATAACGCAATAGTCGTCACTGAAGGCATACTAATAAACCTTAAACGTGGGCAAACAAAACTCAAAGCAGCGGTTAATATTGTTGAGCAAACAAAATGGCCCTTACTAGGTGCAACAGTCATTGCAGTCACTGCCTTTGCGCCAATTGGTTTAAGCTCTGATGCCAGTGGTGAATTTGCCGGCAGCTTGTTTTGGGTGTTGTTTATTTCGCTTTTATTAAGTTGGATAACAGCCATAACGTTAACGCCATTTTTTGCCAATTTAATGTTCAAAGAAAACGAGTTTAAAAACGAAGAAGGCCAAGAAGATGAAGACCCATACAAAGGTTTTATTTTTAACGGTTACAAAGCGATTTTAGATTTAGCGCTGCACTTTAGAAAAACCACGCTTATATTAATGGTTGTTTTACTGTGTACTGCGGTTGTTGGTTTTGGCTCTGTTAAACAGTCGTTTTTTCCTGCCTCTAATACACCTATGTTTTATGTAGATTACTGGCAAGAGCAAGGATCTGATATTCGCTCAACCCTAGAGGGCGTTAAAAAACTTGAAGAGTTTTTGCAAAAAGAAGACCTTGTTGAAGAAGTAACAAGTACAACAGGCCAAGGCGCTCCACGCTTTATGCTTACCTACGCACCAGAAAAATCATACCCCGCGTACGGGCAATTAATTATTCGTGTAGCCAACAGAGAAGCCGTAGCGACTGTAATGCAAACTGTACGTGATTACTCAAATAATCATGCACTCTCTGCACAGCTTAAAATTAAGCCAATGGAAATTGGTCCTTCTACTGATGCAAAAATAGAAGCGCGTTTTTCAGGCCCTGATCCTGTTATTTTAAGACAATTGGCTGCTAAAGCTGAAGAACTTATTGGTAACGACGATGGCGCGTACAATATTCGTGATGACTGGCGTGCACGTACTAAAATGATTCGCCCGCAGTTTAACGAGCAAAAAGCACGCCGCTTAGGTATTAGTAAATCTGACTTAGACAATGTATTACTAACAAGTTTATCGGGTAAACAAGTGGGCGTATATCGCGATGGCACGCAGTTGCTGCCTATTATTGCACGATCTCCTGCTAACGAGCGCTTAAACGTAGAAAGCGTACACGACCTACAAATATACAGCCCAGTATTGGGGGTATTTGTACCAGTGACTCAAGTTGTAGACGAATTTGATGTGCAGTGGGAAGACAGCCTAATAATGCGCCGCGATCGCAAACGAACTATTACAGTAATGGCCGATCACAATGTATTAGGGGACGAAACACCCGCTAAACTATTTGCACGTATTCGCGGACCAATAGAAAACATGGAATTACCGCGCGGTTACGAACTGGAATGGGGCGGCGAGTTTGAATCTTCAAGCAAGGCTCAAAAAGCAATATTTGGCTCATTACCACTGGGTTACTTAGCGATGTTTGCAGTAACCGTATTACTTTTTAACTCGCTTAAGCAACCACTTGTGATTTGGGCAACGGTTCCGTTAGCTATTATTGGTGTAAGCGCGGGCTTGTTAGCTATGAATGCTCCGTTTAGTTTTATGGGACTACTTGGTTTATTAAGCTTAAGCGGTATGCTTATTAAAAACGGTATTGTATTAGTTGATCAAATAAATCTCGAATTAAGGGAAGGTAAATCGCCCTATGAGGCCGTGTTTGACTCTGGTGTGAGCCGTGTACGCCCAGTTGCTATGGCGGCTATAACTACTATTTTAGGTATGATCCCACTGTTATTTGACGTGTTCTTCCAGTCAATGGCGGTAACTATAATGTTTGGTTTAGGCTTTGCCACCATACTAACGCTAATTGTGGTACCGGTACTTTACACGGTTATATTTAGAATTGATTACGAACCGCGTAAGTAGTTAAGCATATAATCGATTAACATTAAAAAGTGCCACTGGCTCAAGGTCAGTGGCATTTTTATTTAATACCGATGAAAAAAGAAAGGCTACATATTTAGTTGTTAAGAAACTAACCGCAACACTTTTTATATTTTTTGCCGCTACCACATACACAAGGTGCGTTACGCTCTGGTAATTTATCAAATACTTGTGGTGTTGACTTGCTAAGCGCAAAGTCTAGTTCGCGAATATCTTCTGGTACTTCAGCTTTAACTTCAATTGAAGCAAACAGCGAATGCTCTTCTAGTATTGCTTCTATTTCTGATTGTCGTGCAACTGAGTTTACAATTAACGTGAGCGGGTGTGACTCTGTGCCTGGCTTGGCAGTACGTTTTGGTGCAAATCCATTACTGTTATTTTTACCCATTATATCGGGCTTACCCATAAAGAAAAATTTTGACATGTTACTTCTATAACCTTTCTACATTATTAAGACGGCGCATCTTAACAGCTTACCCTACATATAACTAAGTGTACTTGATAATGCACAATATAAATCAGGCTTTAGCGTATATACGCCTAATATAGCGACATAATGAGGCCATTTAATGGATTTAGGCAAAATTTAAATTCGAAATATAGTAAAATTATCATGACTCAACTTAGTGCCATTTTAGTATCTAACTCAATATTATGGAAAAGCCTTGGAAAATTTTAAAACCGCGATACTAATAGCGGGCAGCGTTTTTATACTTTTTGGTTATTTACGCTTTATAACTGACGAGAATGGTAACGTGAACTTAAACAACTACCGTTTTACAGGAGACATACTACTGGTTATTTCCGGTATGTTCGATGGCACACGCGACCTTGTTAAGCGCCTGCGCTCTAAAAACTCGTTATCGGCGATTGCAGTTTATTTAGGTATACTCTTATTTTATATTGGCTTTAGCATTTAATAGCGAAACATTAAGCGCTAATTTGGGCTTTATACAAGCAACATTTTATAAGTGAATACCCTTTGACCTTTAAGCAACTCTTCAACAGCGCCATATTACTCTTAGTAACAGCACCTCCGCTGGTTTTACTTGCATGGGATGAACAAGCCGACCCCGCTTTTATCCCCAACAGTATATATAACACCTTAACATTTACGTTATTTCCAATAACGGCGATAGTGTTGTCGGTTGTTTTATTAAGGCACCTATATAAAAAATACAATAATAACTTTGAATTTAAACATACAGTTAAAAATTATATTGCTGAGCATGGGAAGTTCCGCAGCGCATTTATACCACTGTTTTTGCCCATTTTAATTTACTTATGGTTATGGACGTCAGTTTGTATTTCTGTGAAATTATGGGCCAATAAACACAGCAATAATATATGGCAGCAAGAGCATCAATTACTCGAGGTAGGTAGTTGCCCAAATGATTATGAGTACAGTTGTGCAACGCTAACTGTGCTTAGTTTACAGAACTACAGAAAATACACTTTTAGATGGTATTTAGATAAGAATAAATTGGTGACTTTGCAAAAAAACAATATAAATTTAGTGGGCGTTACAAGCCCACTAGGCAATATAGTACAAGAAATACAGTGGTAGTAGAATACCACTTAGGTGCAGATTATTTTTTTAAGCTAAGGGTACGCCCCGAGCTAGGTTTTGACTGTGACGACTTGTTCTCTTTAATACTTTTTGGCTTACCAACATACGTGGTAGAACGCTTTTGATAAGGTGCTTTACTGCGATCAGAGTTGCGACTTGAATTTCGCTCAGTACTACGCTCGCCACTTTGTTCGCCTTTATTAAAACGGCGAGGATTCTCACCCTGAAAATCACGCTTTTTAGGAATCGACGGCGTATTATTTTCTGATTGTTTATTAGCATCAAGCGAATGTTCTTGAGTTTTACCTGAGTCAGAAATCGAGTCGTTTATTTGCGCCATTTCAGTATCAGATAAATGACGCCACTGCCCTACCTTTAAACCTTTTAGTGTTACGTTCATTATACGAGTGCGCTTTAACGTCACCACTTCGTAACCTAAATATTCACACATACGGCGTATTTGGCGGTTTAAACCTTGTGTAAGTACTATTTTAAATTCTTTAGGGGCAGTTTGTGTCACTTTACACTTTTTAGTCACGGTATCTAAAATAGGCACGCCATTGGCCATTTTTGTAACAAACTGACGATTAAGCGGTTTATCAACCGTAACAACATATTCTTTTTCGTGGTTATTACCCGCACGCAAAATTTTATTAACGATGTCGCCTTCGTTAGTTAAAAATATAAGCCCTTCAGAAGGTCTATCTAAACGCCCTATTGGAAATATACGCGTAGGATAATTTACCGCGCGAATTATATTACTTTGAATTTTACTTTCGGTAGTACACGTAATACCAACTGGTTTATTGTAAGCGATATAAACGCGCTTTGGTGTGGCTTTAAGTGGCTTGCCATCAACCAATACAACATCGGTAGCAGCAACTTTTACGCCCATTTCAGGCGAGTAGCCATTAACGCTGACACGACCTTGCTCAATATATTTATCGGCTTCGCGGCGTGAACAAAATCCTGTTTCACTAATAAATTTATTTAAACGTTTTAATTCGGTCATGGCACTTATAGCGTAGTAATTTTTAAGGCGAGTAGTGTAAACCACCCACACTATTTTTTCGCCCCTAATTTAAAATTTATAGGTGTTTAAGCATTAATTTTTGCTTTCGTTAATTTACGCCATACAAATTCAAGCGGGCCTTGATTAAAATAGCGGCTGTATATAAAGGTAAATATGAGCTGCAGTGCAACTAATGCCGTTGCAACTAACCAGTAGTCAATACGATCAAAATTGAGCACCCAGTGCGTAAATAGCACTTTATATAACAATAATTGTATGAGTGTTTGGCTAATATATAAAGTAAATGCTAAGCGCCCCGCTTGTTGAATAAGCGTGCCAACGTGTGCGCTGTTATTGCAAAATTTAACAATTAAATGAATATACAGCGTAGCCATACCTAGCGCCGCAAAAATATTTATAAATTCTTGCACCCCATATCCTAAGCTGCCATTAAGCTGTGATGCATAAAGCCTGATTCCACAAAAAACAAGGGTCATTGCACCGCAAACTATTAATTGCTGAGTCGTTAAGCCTTTACTAAAAACGTCTTGTTTATATAAATAAATGCCAATGAGCATAAGGCCCACGCACATCCACATTGTCATTATTGGCACCATAACAAGCATTAACGTGTTCATAGCAAGGTTACTAATAAAGTAATCAATATAGTGTGGGTTATATAATTCAATAAACTGTGCTGTATCGCGGTAAATTATTTCATCGGGTACGCTAGATATAACAAGTAAGGTAACCACAGCCGACAACAAGGTAAATGCAAACCCTCTTTTTAAAAGTACGTTGCTATCACTTTCTAAATATTTAATAACAAACCATCCAGATACACCGTAAACAAATAAAATATCACCGGCCCAAAGTAAAAAACCATGCGCTAAACCAAAGAGGATTAACCAATAGAGCCTGCTTTTTATTTGCACTTCAGACTTGTAACGTTGCCACTGAATGTAAAGCCCAGCACCAAAAAGCAAACTAAACAGCGTTCTAAAACGCCCGTCTACAAACACGCTGCTAAGGGTGTGAATAATTGAGTCGCTAACAGGAGGAGTAGTTAAGGAGGAATACCCATATTCAAAAATGCCGAATGCGTAAGCATTCATGTAAACAAGGCCAAGCACGGCAACGCCGCGAATAAAGTCCATATTATAATTGCGCATTAAAGCTATTATCCGTTAAATATTATTCTTATAACTGTCAGCCCAATCGACTGACTGTTGGTAAAGTGGAGGTAGTATAGCACTGTCTATATTTAGCAAAAGTACGGCTTGTTCAAGTGCCCACCAGCTTCCTGTTTCATATGCTTTAACAACGTTTAAAATATAATAAAGTGTGTTTTTGTCCCCTAATAATGCCGTTTTTATTTCATCAGGGAAAGGTAGCTTTTCAACAAGCAAGCTCATTGGTTGATCAAGGATTGCATCCAGTAACGAGAATAACCCTGTTAAAAATGCTTCGCCTGACTGACTTTTATCAACATTTTTTGCCACAAGCTCACAAAAGCGAGCACGTACAACACATACTTGCATTAGCTCTGCTGGCTTTTTACCCGCTGTATGAGCAGTAACAATAAGGCTCACAAACTTTTTCAGGCGTTCGTGTCCTAAATACACAAGCGCTTGCTTTAATGACGATATTTGGCTTTGTATAGGAAACACACCGCTGTTTATTAATCTTAGTAACTTATATGCGAGTGCAGCATCTAGCTCAAACAGGCTTGCGATGGTTTTAATGTCAGGGCTTTGCTTCATTATTTCTGCGTAAATAGCGACGACTAAACCATAATTATAATCAATGTCGTTTTGCTTGATCATTGTAGGCTTTGCAAAAAAATAGCCTTGAAAATAATCAAACCCCATATCAAAGGCGAGCTTGTAGTCTTCTTGTGTTTCTATTTTTTCGGCTAGTATTTTTATTTTTTTATGCGCTTGTAACTTAGTAACTATGGGCTGTATTTCGCTAAGAGGTGTAATTGCAATATCAAATTTAATGAGTTTCACAAGCTTTAAAAAACGATCCCATTGTGGTTTATATACAAAATCATCGAGCGCGAGTTTGTAGTTACTATGAAATAAACCTCGGCATAGCTCATAGTTATCGTCGGTAGGTTCTATGGTTTCGAGCAGCTCAATCACAACGTCTTGACATGGTAAGAAAGCACATAAATCGAGTTTTAGTGATTCTGGTCCTATATTAATAAGCGCTTTTTTGCCTGATGTAATATGGCGTGTACCTAAATTTAATTGATTTTCCATAATAAGCCTTGCTGTTGCTTGGCCTTCTGCAATATCTGGAAAATAATTTTTTGGACTATCACGAAAAAGTAGCTCATAGGCTACTACTTTTTTACTTCGATTGAATATTGCTTGCCTTGCAACAAATACAGACACATTACCTACTTCTTAGCTTTTATATAATACTAAGTAATTAAACCCTAAGCAGGTAGATTTGTCACTAAACTTTAAAGTACAGAAACGATTTACCGGTATAAGGTTGTTATATAATCAGTTGCCACTTGTGGCCACGAAAAACGCATTTGCTCTGCGCTGTGCTTAATTTTATGCCATCTTTTAGGATTTTGCTTTTTAATTAAGAGAGTTTCGTCTAAACAGCTAATTAAATTACGCGTTTGCGTTGCCAACGTGTCTCCATTAAAGCTAAAACCATTTTCGTGGTGTTTAACAGTATCTTTTAATCCGCCAACACTGTGTACTAAACACGGTTGCCCCGCTCGCATTGCTAGCATTTGGCTAATACCACACGGTTCAAACGAGCTTGGCATTAAAAATAAGTCACCTAATTGATACATTAAATCGCCAACACCTTGCCCATACCCCTTTAAAAATAAAAGATTGGAATTACGCGCCATTGCTTTGGTAAATGTGCTTTCGAGCTCTTTGTCACCCGAGCCGAGAATAATAAGTCTGCCGTTATGTTCATTAATTAATTGGCACACTTTATCAATAGCTAAAACCCCATTAACCTGCTGGCACAATAACAACACTTTTTGCTCAGTAAGACGGCCAACGCTTGTAACTAATGGACCGTTATTAACCGTTGCTTTAAATTGTTGTAGTCGTTGGTGGGCAATATAGTAGCCACTTTGTAACTGCTCGTAATTGGCCATCCAACCAAACAAAGTACTCTCAGCTTGGCTATAAAAATCAGCGAGAGTTGCTCCTTCAAGTGCATTGCTTGGATATTCGCAGCCATTTAAAATACCAACAAGCTTGCCTTGGCTTGCTGCATTTTGCAGATCTTGCTCAAGCCCTTCGCCACCAAAAAAACCATGTTCGTAATTACTAGGTTCGAGAACCTCTTGGCTATAAGTTGGCGATACAACATGTATTTTATCGCATAGATTTATTGCACTGCGCATAGGATTAAAACAATGAGGGTAACGCGGGTCGCATAATTGCTGGCCATTATAACTAAGTGATGGAAACCACGCCTCTAAGCTTGAATCATCATGTTTGAAAGGTCTAATACCTTGCAGTGCAATATTATGTACTGTGAAGGCAATTGGTAAGGTATTAAGTGAGCTATAACGTGGCTCAAACTTAAGTAAAACTGCAACGCAGGCACTGTGCCAATCATGTAAATGCAGCGCTGTAGGGCGCTTTAATACACCTTGTAATAACGCTTCGCAGACGGCTGCGTTAAATAGAGCAAATTTAGTCGCATCAGTTGCAAAAGGCCTCCCCGGTGCATCATTACAATATACACTGCCTGATTCACTAAATAACGGGTGGCTAATAACAATTTGGCTTACATTATTTTCGGCTTGTTGTACTTTAAAAATGGTTAATACATGGGGTTGAGCATTAAATGCAACGGTTACTTCACCTATATAAATACGCTCAAGCGGCTCAAACCCGTAATCAGGAATAACAACATCAACCGTTATACCTTGCTTTGCGAGAGCCTTAGGTGCATCGCGTACTACATCTGCCACACCGCCTACTTTTGCGCCTGGTAACGCGTCATTTTCTGCTGCAACCATTAATACATGCATTAATTTATTATTTCCTTTAAACCTGTGTGAGCTTGCTCACAAATGAGCAAGCTATGTTGTCGTGCTTATCTAACTTGTTGTTACGCTAGCTTTTTATTTTCTCGCGCTTGGCGTTCTAACTTTTTTGCAAGCTCAGTGAGCATATCACGTGTAACAAGAACGATACCTTTTTTAGATACCCTAAAGCCGTTTTCTTCATCTGTTTTTTTGTCAAAACCTATTTCAAGACCTGCCGGTATTTCGCAGCTTCTATCTATTATTGCGCGTTTAATTTTACAACCTCGGTTTATAACCGCACCGGGTAAAATCACCGACTGCTCAATGGTACAAAATGAGCGAACGTGAACGTTAGAAAACAACAGGGATTTTCTAACCGCAGAGCCCGAAATAATACACCCACCCGAGACTGTTGAGTCTAAAGCCATACCACGTCTATCTTCATCATCAAAAATAAACTTAGCAGGTGGTAGTTGCTCTTGATAAGTCCATATTGGCCACGTTGGATCGTATAAATCAAGTTGTGGTTCTGGCATTACCAGTTCCATATTAGCTTCCCAGAACGAATCAAGCGTACCTACATCTCGCCAATAAGGTTGCCCTTCTTGGTTTGGATCTCTAAATGGGAAGGCAAACACATTATGCTCTTCTATAATCGCTGGAATAATATCGTGACCAAAATCGCGTCCAGAGCCTTCATTTTCAGAATCTTTTTTAAGTTGCTCAAACAAAAATTCAGTATTAAAAATGTAGTTCCCCATTGATGCTAAACATGTACCTGGCTTGCCGGGTACGGAGCTCGGCATTGCTGGTTTTTCATCAAAACGACACACTCTATTTTCTTCATCAACGGTCATTACACCAAACGTGTCTGCGGCTTCCTCTACTGGAACTTCAATACAACACACAGTCATATCTGCGCCTTTTTGCACATGTTCAGCCAATAAAGCACCATAGTCCATACGGTACACATGATCTCCAGACAAAATCATCACATATTTAGGAAGCTCGTGACGAATAATATCTATGTTTTGAAAAACAGCATCTGCGGTTCCACAATACCAATCATCACCTTGGCGCTGAGATGCAGGTAGTATTTCAACCGACTCTCCTAGCTCTTTTTTAAAGTGCCCCCATGCGCGGTTTACATGGCGTATTAATGAATGTGATTTATATTGTGTAGCAATACCAACACGTCTCACACCCGAGTTAATGCAGTTTGATAGTGGAAAATCGATAATTCGATGTTTACCACCAAAGTAAACTGCTGGCTTTGCTCGCCAATCGGTTAACTCATGCAGGCGAGAACCGCGACCGCCTGCCAGTATTAACGCGTAAGTTTCTCTGGTTAGGCTACTTATGTAGCGATTTGCATAATTAGGCATAATACTCTCTCCATTTAGTCTAGGCTGTTAGTGGCATGGCTTTTAGTTGTCGTTAAGTCTGTTTCACTAATATTGAGGGGTTCTAAATGCCAAATATCTTCACTGTATTGGCTTATGGTTCTGTCACTTGAAAACATACCACTGGCTGCTGTATTTAAAATACTCATTTGTGTCCAGTAGGTCTGATCTGCGTAAGCTTTATCAACTTCTTTTTGAGCTGCTACATAACTTTCAAAATCGTGAGCAACAAGCCATGGATCGTGCGGGCTCTTAATTGCATTTGTTATGTCGTCAAATAAGCATGGTTCAAATAAATTAAAATGCCCGCTCTCGAGTAATTGCATCACATTCTTTAAATCGCTATTTTGCGATATTAAATGCTCTGGATTATAACGTGATTTAATATCGTCAATTTCGTGCGCTTGTGCGCCAAACAAAAAGAAGTTATCAGCACCAACAGCATCTCTAATTTCAATGTTTGCGCCATCCAGCGTGCCTATTGTCAATGCACCATTCATCATAAATTTCATGTTGCCAGTACCAGACGCTTCTTTGCCTGCGGTAGATACTTGCTCTGAGAGATCAGTTGCAGGACAAATAACTTCCATTGCGGTTACGTTGTAATTAGGCAAAAAGGCGACGCGTAAATATGGCGCAGCTTGAGGGTCTTTATTTATAACCTCTGCCACGTTATTAATAAGCTTAATAATTTTTTTAGCCATGTAATAACCCGGCGCTGCTTTACCACCTAATAGAACACAACGAGGAACAAGCCCTTGGGTATCCCCACGGCGAATACGGTCATATAAATGAATCACATGAAGTATGTTTAATAGCTGACGTTTGTATTCGTGGATACGTTTTACTTGTACGTCAAACATCATTGATACATCAAAATCGATATCGCAGCGCGCCTTAACTAAATCAACTAAACGTTGTTTGTTTTCACGTTTAGCATTTTGCCACTGCTCATGAAATGCCTTGTCGTCATAAAAACGACGTAGGTCACTAATTTTTGAAAAGTTTTTAACCCAATCATGGCCAATTTTTTCACCAATTAATTCACTTAATACTGGATTACAATGCGCAAGCCATCGACGAGGCGTTACACCATTTGTTTTGTTATTAAACTTATCTGGCCACAGTGCATAAAATTCTTTAAATAATCCCGCTTTTAACAGTTCAGTATGAAGTGCTGCTACGCCATTTACAGAGTAACTACCTACAATAGCTAAATAAGCCATACGAATTTGCGGCTCATCACCCTCTTCAATCAGTGACAATGCACGTTGCTTTTCAACATCTCCCGGCCATTGCTGTGCAACTTGTGCTAAAAAGCGTGCATTTATCTCGTAAACTATTTCTAAAATACGTGGCAATAATTTTGAAAACAACGAAACAGACCATTTTTCAAGCGCTTCAGGAAGTAGCGTATGATTTGTATAGGCCATTGTTTTAGTTGTGATTTGCCAAGCATCGTTCCAATCTAATTCGTAATCATCAATTAAAATACGCATTAGCTCTGCAACAGCAATACTTGGGTGCGTGTCGTTTAACTGAAAAACATGAAAATCAGCAAAGTCACTAAAGCTCTCGCCATGTTGGGAAACCCATTGGTCTACTACGTCTTGAATACTCGCCGATGATAAAAAGTATTGTTGGCGTAACCTAAGCTCCTTACCATTTTCGCTGCTGTCATTTGGATACAGCACCATGGTGATTTGTTCGGCTAGATTTTTTTGTGCGACGGCTTCTGAATAACTGCCCGCATTAAATTCGGTTAAATTAAATTCATCTGTTGCCTCTGATTTCCACAGACGTAGTGTATTTACGATATTGTTTTTATAACCAGGGACAGGTACATCGTACGGTACAGCTAATACATCTTGTGAGCCCATCCATTGACGGTGCTCTCTGCCAAATTTATCTGTGTAACTTTGCACATAGCCACCAAACTTCACACGTTTTGCATGCTCTGGTGCGCTTAGCTCCCATGGATGTCCTTCACGTAGCCAGTTATCTGGTTGCTCAATTTGGTTACCATCTTTAATTGATTGATTAAACATGCCGTATTCGTATCGTAGGCCATAGCCAATGACAGGCAACGCTAAACTAGCACAGCTATCTAAAAAGCAGGCTGCAAGGCGCCCTAGCCCACCATTTCCTAGGCCAGCGTCGTGCTCGGCGTCTTCAATTGTTTCTATTGTTGTGCAGTACTCTTGTAGTGCTGAGCTTACTTGTTCATCTAAATCTAGATTTAAAACAGCATTACCTAGCGCACGCCCCATCAAAAACTCAAGAGAAAGGTAAGCCGTTTTGCGGCGTTTCTCTTGCTTAATTTGTTGATTCGTTTCTCTGCAGCGGGCCACAAGTCTGTCGCGAATAGTAAGCGCTAATGCGTGATACAAATAATGCTGCGATTCACCCACCTTATCTCGGCCGAGGGTATAATAAAAATGCCGTGTTAAGTCATCTTTAAGCGTACTTTCATCAATAACGGGCCCTTCTTGCCAGCTCTTTACTACACACACTTGATCACTTTGTTTAACCATGACTAACATCCTCTAAATTGGCACTAAAAACCCAACTACTTTGTGCTGAAATTTCAACCATCGCATCTTCATTACTGCTCACAGATGCATTATGTACACTTGATAGAATCATTTGCCACGGCGCATTAATTGGCGATGGGGGCATTTGACAAAAAATTGTTTTTTCACTGGCATTAAATACAATCAGCAATGCATGATTGTTTTGCTTATCAAGTAAGCTATACATTAAAAACTGTCTGGTATCTTCATGCCAGTGAGCATCAGTCATGGTTTTACCTTGTTCGGTAAACCACTTAACGGTAAAACGCTCGTCTATATCATCTAAAAATACACTGTGTTTAAACGCACTGTGCGCACGTCTAATTTTTAATGCATCATCAATAAATCGTGTTAACGAATGATTAAGTTGAGAATCTTTCCAGGCAAGCCAACTAGTGCGATTATTTTGGCAATAAGCATTGTTATTCCCCCCTTGCGAGTGCGCCATTTCGCTACCAGCAGCAATCATGGGAACACCTTTTGAGAGAATTAAAGTAAGTAAAAAGTTCTTTTGTTGCTGTAAGCGCAGTGCGTTTATTTTAGAGTCGCTGGTAAAACCTTCTACCCCACAGTTAAACGAATGATTTGCACTGTGCCCATCTCGATTTTGCTCGCCATTAGCTTCGTTATGTTTATGCTCATAACTCACTAAATCAGCAAGGGTAAAACCATCATGACTCGTTATAAAATTAATACTATTGAGCGGCCCACGTTGGCTGTGCTCAAAAATATCAAACGATCCATGCAAACGTTTTGCAACGCTTGCAATAATGCCTGTTTCACTTTGCCAAAAACGTCTAATTACATCGCGATATTGATCGTTCCATTCTCGCCATGGCGGCGGAAATGCACCAAGCTGATAACCACCTGGGCCTATATCCCAAGGCTCACTTATTAACTTAACTTTGTTAAGCACAGGGTCTTGGGCAACTACTTGTAAAAAAGTATGTGCGGAGCTAAAGCCTGCTTTTGAGCGGCCTAAAATGGTCGCTAAATCAAACCTAAAACCATCAACTCCCATTACTTCAACCCAATAACGAAGGCTATCAAGTACAAGTTGCAGTGTTTTAGGGTGGTCAATATTTATGGTATTACCACAGCCGGTATCGTTTATATATACGTCAGGCTGGCCATCTACTGTGCGGTAATAGGCTAAGTTATCAAAGCCTCTAAGCGATAGTATAGGGCCATCCGCCCCTGCTTCAGCTGTATGGTTGTAAACAACATCTAATATGACTTCTATGTCTGCAGCATGGAACTCTTGCACCATTTGCTTAAACTCGTTTATATCGTCGTTTACCAAATAGTCTTTATGGGGCGTAAAAAAGTTAAGCGTGTTGTAACCCCAGTAGTTTTGCAAACCTTTCCCTGTTAAAAATTGCTCACTAATAAAAGAATGAACAGGCAAAAGCTCAACGGCTGTAACACCAAAGCTTTGTAAGTGTTCAATAAAGCTTGGGTGGCTTAACCCTAAAAACTTCCCTTGTAGAGGTTTAGGTATTTTAGGATGACGACACGTTGTACCTTTCACATGGCACTCATAAATAACCGTGTTTGACCAACGGTGGTTAGGCTTTTTATGCGTATACAACGTAGGAGCCGCTACTTTTGATTTAGGTATATCAATCGCATTATTTACAGTGCTTTTAGTACCGATTGGCATTTGCCCGTAATGGCGTTCACTCCAAGTAAACTCACCAAACAAGTCTTTTGCATATGGGTCTATCAGCAGCTTATTTTCGTTAAACAGTTGACCATTTTTAGGGTTATATTCACCCTCAACTCTAAAACCATAAAGCGCACCGGCGTTTAATGGCGAAATATGAATACTCCAAATACCCCCTTCGTTGATATTCATCGCCATTTTTAGTATTTCTGAATGGCCACTTTTATCAAACAGGCATACATAAGCTTGGCTCGCCCCAGGCGCATAAAGCGCGAAGTTGACCCCATTATCAATAACACTAGAGCCAAGTGGTTCTACATTACCGGGTGCTACATCAAATCGGTTACTCATCATCAACCTTTTGTAAATAAATAGTAGTTAAGCCACCAATGGCAATTGAAATACTGTGTTTAAAACCATGATTTGATTCATTTATTGCCTGAACTATCAGCGAAGAATCTTTAGTTACCTCAACGCCAGAGCCAAAAAACTGAGTATCGTCTGTATTTACAATGACCTTGTAACGCCCTTTACTCGGTACGCCAATAACGTAGTTTTCATAGGACGCGGGGGTAAAATTAGCAATAACAACCACAAAGTTTTTTGCGTTTTTAGCATAGCGAACAAAGCTTAAAATGCTCTGCTGATTATTATTGTTATCTATCCAGGTAAAACCAGCCGCGCTCGAATCAAGCTCATACAACGCGGGTTGGGTTTTATAAACGGTATTGAGCGCTTTTACGGTGTGCTTTATACCGCTGTGGCTTTGGTGCTCAAGTAAATGCCAATCGATAGAATGATCGTGCCCCCACTCTTTTCGCTGTGCGATTTCACCGCCCATAAATAAGAGTTTTTTACCCGGGTGTGCCCACATAAATGCGTAATAAGCGCGTAAATTTGCAAATTTTTGCCAATCATCGCCTGGCATTTTTTCAATTAACGAGCCTTTACCATGTACTACCTCATCGTGGCTTAATGGCAATATATAGTTTTCGCTAAACGCGTATACCATCGAAAAAGTCATTTCATGATGATGATGCTGACGATATAAAGGGTCGTGCTGCATGTAATGCAAACTATCGTTCATCCAACCCATGTTCCACTTATAACCAAAGCCTAAACCGTTGTGCTCAACACTTTGGGTGACACCCGGCCATGCTGTCGACTCCTCAGCCACCATCATAATGCCTGGGTTGTTTTTATAGCTGCGCATATTGACTTGCTTTAGGCACTCAATTGCACCTAAGTTTTCACGCCCGCCATAACAATTAGCAACCCACTCGCCTTCTTTTCGGCTGTAATCTAAATACAACATAGAAGCTACGGCATCTACACGCAGGCCATCTAAACCAAATTGATGTAGCCAATACATAGCATTTGATATTAAAAAGCTTTTAACTTCAGGACGGTCGTAGTTATAAATGTAGGTATTCCAATCAGGATGAAACCCTTGGCGCTTATCAGCATGCTCATATAAATGGGTGCCATCAAATCGATGTAAGCCATGCGGATCGCTTGGAAAATGCCCTGGTACCCAATCAAGCAAAATACCT
This sequence comes from Pseudoalteromonas sp. SR45-1, assembly GCF_014163655.1. NCBI lineage: Bacteria > Pseudomonadati > Pseudomonadota > Gammaproteobacteria > Alteromonadales > Pseudoalteromonadaceae > Pseudoalteromonas > Pseudoalteromonas sp. SR45-1. Next base: position 147,567 of record NZ_JACJDR010000012.1, read on the forward strand.
AAATTAGCTTTGTGGCACTGCTCTACAAAGTATTTAAAGCTGTTGTAGTCGCCAAAGCGGCTGGTAGGTGCAAATAATCCAACAGGCTGATACCCCCACGAACCATCAAACGGGTATTCACTTATTGGCATAAGTTGCAGGTGAGTAAAATTCATTTCAAGGGCATAGCTAACGAGTTTGTCGGCAAGCTCTGTGTAACTTAAATAGCGGTTGTTTTCAGCCCGTTGCCATGAGCCTAAATGCACTTCATAAATACTAATTGGTGCATCTATATGGTTACGCTTTTGTCTGTTTTGAAGAGCCTGATCGCCAAGCTTTATAGGTACTGGTTTATACTGCAGTACACTTGCAGTGCCAGGTGCTTGTTGCATTTTAAATGCATAAGGGTCGGCTTTTTCGAGCACCTCTCCACTTTGCGCGGTAATTGCAAATTTGTAGCACATGTCAGCTTTAAGGCCTGGTACAAATAACTCCCATACACCACTTGCAGGATGAAAGCGCATAAAGTGGCGATTCGCTTGCCAAAAGTTAAACTCACCAATAATAGAGACACTTGCCGCATTAGGCGCCCATACACAAAAACGTACACCGTCTACGTTTTGTTGAGTACTAAAATGTGCACCAAAATGCGAGTAAGCATGTTCAAGACTGCCTTCGTTAAATAAATACATTGCCTCTGCATCAAGTGTGCTTTGGAAACTGTATTCATCATAAAAGGTAACGCTGCTATCTGTGTACTGAGCAATGCATTCATATGGCGCAGTGGGCAAAGCATCAACTTTGGCTATAAATAAGTCACTTTGCTGGTAGCGTTTCGCCTTAATACTTTTATTATTTAATGTAACACTTACGCTTATTGCACAAGGTAGATAAAAACGAATTTCAACCTCAGCATCCGTTTTATGTGCCCCTAAGAAGCTAAATGGGTCTTTAAATCGCCCTATATTTAATGCGTGTACTTGTGCATCATAACTATTTTCATTAGTTGTACTGCTCATTTAACCTTTCCTTATTGAATCGATAGCAGCTAAAAGTGAGGCATTTTTGGTAAAAATTTCTTCACTGGTATGCGTTAATACACGTCGCCAATTAGGATATTCTTTATCTGTCCCGGGGATATTAACCGGATACTTTTGCTCATCTAAGTCATCTATTTGTATTGCAAATAAACGCGATTGAGAGCCTGCTAAACACAATGCAAGTGCGCTATAAACAGTCACAGCTTCACTATGTAATAAAAGCTCAGTTGTATTGCCATGGTGATTAATAAAACGTAGTAACCTTTGTTGCTCTTCTATTCGCTGTTGCTTTAGTTGCTCGTATTCATTGCAAGTTATAAGCTTATATTGTTGCTTAATATCTAAATCATCATGTTGCCACCAGCCTGTAAATGGAGGAACATCGTGATTGGCTATCATTAACAAACAATGTGTTGCTAGCTCATCTACCGATAAAAACTCTCCACTGTGTTGTTTCTCAAAATAAAATAAGCTGTTGGAAAAAATACCGCTAGATGCCAAAGCTTCCCTAACCTCTGGCGGTACGATGCCTAAATCTTCACCAATAACAATACTCTCATTAATATGCGATTCAATTTTTAAAATGGCAAGTAAATGCTCAAACGGATAGTAAACATAACAGCCGTCTTGTTCGCCATTGCTTTCAAAGCACCACCATAGGCGCCTAATAGCCATTACGTGGTCAATTCGAAGCCCACCTACGTTTTGCATGTTTGCGCGAATGAGCGAGCGGTAAAATTGGTAGTGATTATTACTAAGGCTTTGGGGATTGAGGGCTGGGAGGCCCCAATTTTGACCTGCTTCAGCCCATGGATCGGGTGGAGCGCCTACACTTGCACCTTGGCTAAACAGCGATTGCTGGTTTTTAAATTCAGCCCCATCGCCAGCACAACCAACAGCTAAGTCGTTTATTAAGCCAATAGCCATGCCTCTCTCTGCGCAACTTTTTTGACACAGTGCAAGTTGCATATGCGCTTGCCATTGCAGGTAATAAGCAAATGTTAGGTTATCTGATTCGAGGGTATTTAACGTAGTAGAGTGAGCATTACAAAAATCAGTAAACGCTTGGCGACGCTCATCACTTGCCCTTAATTCAAACTGATTATAAAGCGCTTCAAATAACGTATACTTTATACGGCTTACATTTTCATAATCTATAAACTGATCATTACTTTTAATAAGTGCAGCGACATCATCTTGCTGCATAATGGCGTCAAGGTTTTCGTTATTTATTGCGTCTTCGCTTAGTACGATAGAAATATAAAGAGGATTTAATAAAGCGCGACTATTAGGGCTATAAGGACTGGCTCGCTCTGGCATATCAGCAAATAACAAATGCAGTGGATTAAGTAATATATAATCCATGTTATGGGAGCTGCATAGTTTTGTAAGCGCTAATAAATCGTCAAAGTCGCCAATACCAAAATTCGCTCTATTTTTTAATGTGTAAAGCTGAATAGATAATCCAGTGCGCTTTGTGTCTCCCACTTGATAGACTTGCTCAGGCACGCACCAAATTTGTGTAATAGCGTGTTGCTCACCTACCTGAACATTAGCGTCATGATAGCCAATTGGCATATTACCAATGGGTAGTGCCAGCTCAATATAGCGAACGCCATGCAAGTAATATTCACCAGTGACAGCCAAGTTATAAAGGTTATCAAATGCTAAATGCATTCCAAGTGAAGGGACATCGATATTAGCGGCTAAATATTGCTGACGTTCATCTATACGAAGCTTTAACAAACATGCAGTTTGCTCAACTAAACTCACACTAGGTACTAAATCAAGCCAAAGCGATGCATCTAAATCATAAGTTAGTTGAGCTATTCCTGCTTCATTATTTGTATCAACACCACAACATTGCAAAGCACGTTTACGCGTTTCTTCGCTAAAAAATACCTGTTCACCTGTATACTTAGTGAATTCAAAGCCAATACCATGCAGGTAAAACAACTGCGAAAGAGCATCCATTGAATCGCCTTAATTAGTGCGTTGAGTATTTACTATGCTGTTTTCTGTGCCAAATGTATTGCCGATATAACCGTCAGCTTGATGGTCGTTATCCCAAATGTCTCCATTAATCAGATAACGAAAGTGAAATTGTTGATCGATAGGTAAGCGTTGCTTAAATTTAAACACACCTTGTTTTTTATAAAGCTTCATTGGCACTGGTTTCCAATCATTAAATTCACCTAATAAGCAAACTTCTTCTGCCTCTGGATGAGAAAATTCAAAAGTAACTTCAGCTTCATCTTTTGTTTTAAAAAAACGTTTATTCAACATAGCAGGCTCCAACTAAACCAAAAAGGGTACTTAATCTTTGCCACAGGCCATACAACTAAACAAAAAGGCGATGTGGTAACCATCTAAAAATCATTAAACGTGTTATTAGTTAAACAAAACTTTATTTACGCTTTATTACAGTGCAAATAATATTTCAATTACACCAAAAAGGTGCATTAACCTTATATACAATACGCTTTAAATGATACTTAACATACAGAGCAATATTCAAACCAACAAACTATTAAAAACCTCATTAGTTCAATATATAAATATTTATAGCTGCAAATATCCGAAGAAAATTTAAAATCCTAAATTACTTTTTTTATATTACTTCATCATGGATAATACACATCATTCTAATACTCTGAAATATCATTAATTTCATGTTGAAAAAAACCATTTTAATAACTACCACCATCATTTTTTTAGTTGTAGCTGCATTTATTGGTACCTCAATTTATACCCTATACAGTAAAAAAGAAATCTCAGTTGATCCTAAATTAAAAGAAATATCAGGAATAGAATTTGATAAACAACAACGTTTATGGGCTATTAACGACGGAGGCAATGAACCAAAGCTATACAGACTCAATAAAGACGGTTCCATTGCTAAAGAAATTTTAGTTGAAAACGCTAAAAACATTGATTGGGAAGACATGACCCAAAACAAATTTGGGCACTTCTTTTTAGGCGATTTTGGTAATAACAAAAACGATCGTAGATGGCTCACTATTTATAAAATAGAAAACCCGATAGATATAAAAACAGATACGACTCAAGCAGAAATAATTAAGTTTACCTACCCCGAAATGGATGGCAGTCCTATAAAGCCTAATAACCGTAATTTTGATTTAGAGGCATTTGTAGCTCTAGGACGTCACTTATATTTATTTACTAAAAACCGCACAGAGCCATTTGATGGTATTACTAAGGTTTATAAAGTGGGCGATCATGCTGCTAATTTTAAAGCCGAGTTAATAGATTCATTTAAAACATGTACCACTTTAGAAAAGCTATGCTGGATAACATCGGCTGCTTTAAGCCCTGATCGTAAAAAGCTGATATTACTTGATTCAACCAGTATTTGGTTATTCGAAAATTTTGAGGGTGATAAGTTTTTTTCTGGCGATGTATCAAAAATTGACTTAGGAATAGTAACTCAAAAAGAAGCTGTCACTTTTTTTGATGACAATACTATTGTATTTACAGATGAAGAATTTAAAGGTATTGGCGGTAATGCTTATTTTATAAAGCTTGATGAAGCCAAAAAAGAAATTATAAGAAAAAAGCCGACCTCAGAAAAAATACATCCATAATATAATGTTAGCTAAGCAAAAGTTCCAAAGCTTAGCTAACTTATGTAAAAGGTATCGAGTTAGTTACTCTTTTCGTTTGACGAATGGAGTGCTTTTTCTACATCAACACCTAAAATCAACACTCCAATATGGCTATTATTATCTAAAACAGGAAAACTTAGCTGTACTTGAAAATGATGTGTTGATGCATCATATGTAACGCTATCAAAGTTATAGTCCTTTGACTGTTTAAATATTTTAGTAAACTTATTCTCATCTCCTTGCCAGTAATCACTGGTTAACTTACTTATTGCTATATTTTTTCCTTGGCTATCAGTCAATATAAGCTCAGTAACAACACCTTTAAACTGCGATTGCCATTTTTTAAATACCTTAGATAACGGTAAATCAAGCATAGTTAACGCATCAGCATGCCCAACGTGTTTACTTTCTTTTATCCATAGCTGGTCTCGTTTCATAATTTCAGGCTCACTCAAAGGAGACTCATTACTTATTTGAACTTCTTCGACTAAACTAGGTAAGTTTAATAAGGTTTTAGCGCTACTGTAGAGCCTATCAAGTATTTGCGTTTCTTCACTTTTTGATAGTGAAAATGGAGCTTGCGCACAAGTATTTATATTTTCATCGAACTGCTGCATAAATTCAGGAAGGCGTTTGATAAGTGAATGCGAAGCAAATAATCCCAAAGGTACATATCTAAAAAATTCTTTTTGGTACTCGTCTTTATTGATCCCTAGCTTAGAGGCTGCTAATTCAAAATCGTCTAAATCAAGTAGGATTCTATCAATCCGTTTATGGTGCATTACATTTACTATTTCTTCTAATGAATTTACTTCTACCTCAGCAATAATATTCTGAGTTTTAAACCAATTTGCTTGATAACTTCCTCTTACTGCACCATAACGCATTTTATTTTTTGGTTTATTAATGCTCTCTGGGTGAGTGAACCAGTACCAGCTTTCTAAAAAAATGGGGGATGATATACGTCCATAAGCTTTCATTTCAGGCATTAAATGGGTTGTGAAATATCCATCTAAGCGCTCTAACTTTACTTCTCGACGTGCACGTAACCATGGCAAGGTTTGTAGCTGAAAAGGCGCTCCCATTTCAAATAAAATACACTCGACTTGGTTGACTGCATTATTAGGAGCTGTGGTGGGTAAGTTTGTCCCAAACTGGAGAGGCCCAGTTAAACCTAACAAAAGAGTGAAAAGATATGCGGGCATAATCCATTGCTAAATAATGTACAAATTAAAACAAGTATAGTCATGCATATAAAAAAGTATTAATTTTCTTTACAAAATTTTGTACCTTATCAATAGCTTCAATATTTAAATCTATGATTTATTGCTATTAACTTATAAAAAGCACGCTTAAATATTTAAATTAATGCATTTATATCTAGGGTCTGTTTATCTTTGTGGATAAAAATTTGTTCAAACTAGGTGCTATTTAATTGCGGCGCAAGATTTATAAGCTAGTGTGCTCGATAACTGCTCCTGCGTTATTCTAATTGCTTACATCCATGTAAGAATAAATAAAAACCGAGCAAAGCTTCCGCGCCCTGCTCACGCCCCTACCCTACGTCCATGTAGGCAACCAAGAGTAAATAGCGCCTAGGGATAACCTTTTGGCGGCTGTTAATTTAACCTTGAAGGTTCAACAGACCCTAGCCTTTCTATTATTGACCTAGAGTATACCGAGTGTTCACTTAACGACTAAAACAAAAAACTCACTGACTCTAGCGCTTAAATTTAGTTTCTAAAATAACAGAAGATGTTGTGCGCTCCACCCCATCAAGATTTCCTATATCGTCCAACAAATGACTAAGCTGTTCTAAATTTTGAGCCTGTACCACCGCAATTAAATCAAACTCACCACTTATGGCATATAGCTGTGAAATAGCATCAATTTGCTTAAGCTCAATGTTTGTTTTAGTCGTTAATTTTTGTCTTACTTTTATAGACACATGAGCTGATACCATTTTACTAAGGTAGTCGTCACCGTAATCAACGCTGTAACCTTTAATCACACCGGTTTCTTCTAATTTGAGCATTCGGCTCTGTACTGTTGAACGAGACAAGTCAAGCATTCGCGCAAGATCAGAAATACTCGCTCTTGCATTTGTTTTTAGTACAGAAAGTAGCTTTTCATCTTGTGGAGTTATCATAATGGTTATTTTCTTCGTTATTTTGACTTTTATTTTAATCATTTTTCACAAAATAGCACTGCAATTTTAACAGCTAACCTTCGATAATGACCTCTATAAGAAATAATAACGTGTTTGCTGAAGAATAAAGGCTATATTCTTCTTTGAGTTAGCAACTAATCTTTTATCTAAGCCCATTAAATTTAGGTGTAAAAATGCAAGTAACAAGAGACTTATTTAACGACGTAATGGTACCAAACTATAACCCATCAGCAATTATCCCAGTTCGTGGTGAAGGTTCACGCGTTTGGGATCAAAATAACAATGAGTTCATTGATTTTGCCGGTGGTATTGCCGTTAACTGTTTGGGTCACTGTCATCCTGCATTAGTTAAAGCATTAAAAGAGCAAGGCGAAAAAATTTGGCATTTATCAAATGTTATGACCAATGAGCCAGCACTTCGTTTAGCTCAAAAAATGGTTGAAGCAACATTTGCTGATAAAGTTTACTTTGCAAACTCAGGCGCAGAAGCAAACGAAGCAGCCCTCAAGCTAGCGCGTCGTTATGCATTGGACGTATATGGCGCTGAAAAAACGCAAATTATTGCATTTAATAAAGGTTTCCATGGTCGCACATTCTTTACAGTAACTGTGGGCGGGCAAGCGGCTTATTCAGATGGCTTTGGTCCAAAACCTGCTGACATAGTACATTGTGATTTTAACGATATAGCGGCATTTGAAGCGCTGATCAGCGATAAAACATGTGCTGTTATGATGGAACCATTACAAGGTGAAGGCGGTATTATTTCACCAACAGATGAATTTGCTAAAAAAGTACGCGAACTTTGTACTAAACATAACGCGTTACTTATTTTTGATGAAGTACAAACGGGTGTTGGTCGCACAGGCGATTTATACGCTTATGAAGGTTTAGGGGTTGTTCCTGACATTTTAACAACGGCAAAAGCATTGGGTGGTGGTTTTCCTATTGGCGCTATGATCACTCGTACACCTATTGCTGAGCATTTAAAAATTGGTACTCACGGTTCTACTTATGGCGGAAACGCACTTGCTTGTGCTGTGGCCGAAGCGGCATTTGATACAGTAAATACACCAGACGTACTAAACGGTGTTAAAGAGCGCGAGCAATTATTCCGTGACGGATTAAACGCAATTAACGAAAAATACAACGTATTTAGCGAAGTACGTGGTAAAGGCTTATTAATTGGCGCAGTACTAAATGACAAATTTGAAGGCCGCGCACGCGACTTTTTAATAGCCAGTGCTAATAATGGTTTGATGAATCTTGTAGCGGGTATGAATGTAATTCGTTTTACACCGTCTTTAATTATTCCGTTTGAAGATATTAAAGAAGGCTTAGCGCGCTTTGAAAAAGCCGTTAGCGACGTAGTAAACGGTTAATATAGTTTAAATTAGCACGCCTAATGGCGTGCTATTGGAGCAAGCAATAAATGCAAGTATTACGTCCTATTACTGCCAATGATTTTGACGCGCTTAAACAAATAGCAATTGAGTCAGGTCATGGGTTTACCTCTTTACCTGTGGACGATACACAGCTTAAAGAAAAAATTGAACGTGCTGAAAAAAGCTTTGCCAAAAACATTAACCAGCCACTTGATGAAAGCTATTTATTTGTTTTAGAAGACAGTGAAACAGGTGACGTTATTGGCACAACCGCTATAGAAGCCGCGGTAGGTTTATCGGTGCCTTTATATCATTATCATTTGGGTAAAACAGTACACCACTCGCCTACTTTAAATGTATATAACACCGTTGATATTTTAAGCATGTGTAACGACTACACTGGTTGCTCAGAAATATGTACATTATTTTTGCGCGAAAATAGCCGTAAAGGCCTAACGGGTCGATTTTTATCTCGTTCACGCTTTTTGTTTATGGCTCAGCACAGCGAGCGTTTTGCCGATACTGTTATCGCAGAAATGCGCGGTGTTAGCGACGAAGACGGTCATTCTCCTTTTTGGCAATGGCTACAAGAGCACTTTTTTAGTATCGAATTTCCACAAGCGGATCACTTAGTTGGCTTAGGCGATAAGGTGTTTATTAGCGAGTTAATGCCTAAGTACCCTATTTATGTGAACTTGCTTAGTAAAAAAGCCCAAGCAGTGATTGGGCATGTGCATGAAAAAACAAAACCTGCGCTAAAACTATTAGAAAAGGAAGGTTTTGAGCACAGAGGCTACGTTGACTTATTTGATGCAGGCCCAACAGTTGAAGCAAAGCTTGGAAATATTCGCAGCATTCGCGACTCTCAAGTTTGCCCTGTTACGATTGGCGAGCTTGATCACATATCACAAAATAGCTCTGATACGCTGGCCGTATGTAATCAAGGCGTAAGTGGCTTTAGAGCGACATTTACCAAAGAAGCACACTACAATCATGCAAAACATACCCTCGTCATTAGCCAAGATGTGGCTAATGCGCTTAATTTAAGCCAAGGAGATGCAGCGCGATTTTTCCGCCTGTAAATAATTTATGAATACACACCTAATTAATAATCAGTGGCATGTGGGACTTGGCCCAGCATTTGAGTCAACCAATCCAAGTAATGGCGATGTGGTATGGCAAGGTAATGGCGCAAACGCCCAGCAAGTAGGTTCTGCTATAAAAGCAGCCAGAGCTGCGCAATTACAATGGGCAGACAAACCGCTTGAAGAGCGTATCGCCATTTTAGAAAACTTCGCAGCACAATTAAAAGAACACAGCGAAGAATTTGCTACTATTATTGCACGCGAAACGGGTAAGCCATTATGGGAAACCCGCACCGAAGTGGGCGCAATGACAGGCAAAGTAGCTATATCTGTAAAAGCGTACCATGAGCGTACAGGTACAACCGAAAACCCAATGCCCGGTGCTAAAGCGTTTATTAGACACAAACCGCATGGCGTTGTGGCTATTTTTGGTCCGTATAACTTTCCGGGGCATTTACCAAACGGGCATATTGTTCCTGCAATTTTAGCCGGTAATACCGTTGTATTTAAGCCATCAGAATTGACTCCGCACGTTGCTGAATTTACCCTCTCACTTTGGTTAAAAGCAGGTTTGCCAGCGGGTGTTATCAACCTTGTCCAAGGTGAAATTGAAACAGGTAAAGCACTTGCATCTCATAAAGATATAGATGGCTTGTTTTTTACCGGTAGTTCAAACACAGGTCACTTATTACATAAACAGTTTGCAGGACACCCTGGCAAAATTTTAGCACTTGAAATGGGCGGCAATAATCCTCTTATTGTAAAAGATGTGAGCGATATAAGCGCCGCTGTACACGATATTATTCAATCAGGCTTTATTACCTCAGGTCAGCGCTGTACGTGTGCACGTCGCTTATTTATTGAAAAGTCGCTCAATGGCGATGCTATTTTAGAAAAGCTAATAAGCGCAACTAAAAACATAGTTGTAGACGACAGCTTTGCTACAGAGCAGCCTTTTATGGGTGCAATGATAAGCGAAAAAGCAGCACTGGGTATGGTCGCCGCGCAAAGTGAATTAGTCTCAAAAGGTGCACAAATCCTTGTTGAACTTAAGCAATTAAAACCAAGCACGGGCTTTGTAAGCCCGGGCATTATCGATGTAACAAACATTACCAACATGCCAGATGAAGAACATTTTGGACCGCTAATTAAAGTATATCGCTTTGATGACTTTGACAGCGCAATCATTGAAGCCAATAACACAAGCTTTGGTTTATCTGCAGGTTTACTTAGCGACAGTGAAGATGACTACACTCACTTTTTAAAGCGCATCCGTGCCGGTATTGTTAACTGGAACCGCCCTATTACGGGTGCCTCAAGTGCAGCTCCATTTGGCGGTATTGGCGCCAGTGGTAATCACAGAGCCAGTGCCTATTATGCCGCCGATTATTGCGCATACCCTGTAGCATCTGTTGAGTCAGACAAAGTGAGCTTACCGCAAACCCTAGCGCCGGGCTTAATAATTGAATAAGTAATAAAACCAAATTTTAGATTTAAGGACTTAACATGCATACTGATGTAAATACATTATTTAATAACCTTTGGAAAAATTACTTAAACGTAACTCCATCGGCAGACAAAATTCATGACCTTTTAGGGTCAACGCAAAAAGATGACATCATTAACGATCATATTGCGCTGCGTACATTTAATATTGAAAAAGTGGGTCTTGAAAAACTCGCAGCTCACTTTCTAGCTATTGGTTACAAAGAGTGTGGTGAGTACCACTTTGAAGCTAAAAAACTTTACGCAAAGCACTACGAGCATAGCGACCCTAATCAGCCAAAAGTGTTTATCTCTGAACTGTTAGTAGAAAAATGCTCGCCAGAGTTACAAGCCATCGTAACTGACATGGTAAGCCAAATTGATGAAAGCGCAGTAACTGCTGATAACTTTTTGTATTCAGGCACGCATTGGCAAGTAAGCACCGATACTTACAAACAACTGCTAGCTGAAAGCGAATATGCAGCGTGGATGTCGGCGTGGGGTTACCGTGCCAATCACTTTACCGTAAACATTAATACGCTTGCTAAGTTTGATAACATTCATGATGTTAACCAAGCCCTAAAAGACGCGGGCTTTTCGCTTAACACGTCAGGCGGCGAGGTTAAAGGCTCACCAGAGGTGTTACTAGAGCAATCGTCAACACTTGCTGATGAATACTCTGTTACCTTTAGTGACGGTGATATGAGCATTCCTAGCTGTTTTTATGAGTTTGCTATTCGTTACCCTAAAGCAGACGGCGAGCTTTATACAGGTTTTGTTGCAGCCTCAGCTGACAAAATATTTGAAAGTACCAACGCTCGATAATAAAACCTAAAGTACTTTATCTTAAAAGCCCGTTATGGGCTTTTTTTATGTCGGTAAGTTATGTTGATTAATTACAAAAATAACGGTTTATAATCGTTTTCTAGCTTTTCAAACGATAAGTCGCCAATAAAGCGGCCAAAGCTCAACCACGTTGCCAAACCACGTAAATCTTTAAAGTGTGGTGGTACAAATTGCGGGCTCTCTATCACACCTAAGTCATGAAGTTGCGATATTAATCTAAAATCATCTATCGATATTTTACCCACGAGTAATAAAGGGAGCCTATCGATTCGACCAAGCTGTATTGCTACGCGTATTAAGTTATAAACGAGTACAAAGCCTTTAATGTAAGCAATATCTTTTGTAAAAGGCAGACCTGTTGGCGTACTCCCTCTAAATACACGCTGCGCGAGTGTGTAGCTGTCATCTTTTGATAAACCTTGCGCTACGTAATCACGGTAAATATCTACAAACTCGGCACCATCAATTACCTTTGTAACCGCTTGAATACGATTTACTAATTTAGATAAACGCCTTGGGGTCGATTTTAATGTAATAATTTCGGTAAGTACCGCTAAACCTTCTTGGGTAATAGTGGAGCTTGGCGTGCCTTTACTTAAACATGTTAAATACGGCTGTGCTAAACCATTTTGAGTGGTGCCCACGTGTATCCAGCCTTCGTGAACTTCTAAAATATCCAGTTCCCGCTGAGAAAATTTAACATCTTGATTAAGCTTAATATTATTAGCACCGGCGGCTGCATCACTGACAATACCATCGCTAAGCATTACCTCTACGTTTATACCTGCCATACTAGCGTTTACTTGCTCAGACAAAATACGTACAGCATCAACAGCATCAATATTTTTAGGGTCGTCAGGCAGTATGTCGGCTATTAGTAAATTTTGCAGCGGTTTATCTAGCATATTAGCTAGCTCAGAGAGTGAGGGCTCACCGGCATGGAATAAGTCTTTAGGGTGACCAAATAACTCCACCGATAAGTCATGAAATTCTGGCGTACCTCGATATTCAAGCATACTTAATACCGTTTTATACTCAGTGCACATTTTTCCCATATATTGAGCAATCGGATTTAACTGCCCCAGTTGGTTAATAATGTTACGGTGCAAAGTAGAAAACGCTTGGCGTAACTCGCTAGGTACAAAACCAAGGTCGCGCTGTTGATAGTATGCACGATCGATAAGTGGGTTTTTTTGACATTTCTGTCTAAAAAACTCTTCTTTAGTTTGTTTATCCCAATTAATAGCATCAAGTATCCTAATAGGCGTTTGCAATGCAATTAATTGATCCGATAACTCACGAGTTTTTAGTAGTAACGCCTTGTCTATCATGGTGTAAGCTCAACAATAAATGAGTTTTGAGCATAATTTAAAAAAGCTAAATTACAAAGCAATATCACACTTTTTTAGCTATTGTTTTTAAGATGATCGACCCTCATATCTGTATCGTATGAGTTATCAAATAAAAGGCATAAAACATGAAAAACGAACTCGACAATAAACAGATTTTAGCCGTGTATGAACGTATAATTCAAAAAGGTGAAATGACTGATGAAGGTAAGCATTATCAAGGCGTTACTGCTTATTCAGACGTAGATGGTTACACAGTATACCTACAAGGTAGCGGCGTAGAGCTGCGCTTTGGTTTTCATAATACTTACCACCTTGACTATGAACATGAAAAGCATAAAGACGACTTTTTGAAAAAATTATATAACATTGCAAACGAGAGCTAATGCACCCACGAAAACTCAGACACCGCCCTACCAGTAAGCTCAATACTACTTTTATAAACCAAGTAGTAGAAGAGCTTAGATCTGATCCAAGCAAAGTCTCTATTATTCAAGACAATTTAGAACAGTACCGTGCTCAAACTCATTTAAAGCGTGGTTTTTTACTGGCTATAGAGCGCTTTGATTGGGTTTTTGAAGCAAGCAAAGATATTGATTTCATTTGCCAGCAAATTTTAGCTGATGACTACATTGGCAATAGACTAAGACGTTACCCCCTACTTTTTAAAGGCGTTATTAATAATGCCTAACCTTTCAATACCAAGCGCTTTAAAGCGATAAAACCACAAAGTTTACTCTCCATATAAATTTATTAGAGCACTAAGCAATTGCAGGTTTAGTGTTCTTTTGTATCAAAATAATACTATTAGTACTCTAACTATTATTGTTCTAATGGTTTTTTGACATTTTATTCATTTATTGCTGTAAACAAATCATTACTATTATTAAATTTAAAAATTAGATTCTCAAACTACTGTTTTAAATGAAATTAAACAAATAAAAACCACATCTTCTTTGTCCTATTAATTGCTCTTTTATTAATGATTAATCTACATTTTGGCATCTAGGTATTTACTTCAGCCTTGAATTGTTAGAGCTATTACCTTAAGCTTATGTTTATTGAACGTTCAATTAATAAAAATTATGCCTAAAGTTGGAATGGAACCTGTCAGGCGTCAGCAGCTAATTGACGCAACTATAGAATCTGTTGCGACGAATGGATTACAAGGAACGACTATAAACAGCATTAGTAAAAATGCAGGTTTATCGTCGGGTATTATTAGTCATTATTTTGGTGGTAAGCAGGGGTTAATTGAAGCCACGGTTAGATACTTACTAACAAGCTTAAAACAAGACTTGATAGGCAAAGTAAATCATCAAACAAATGCGACTGAACGTTTAATGTTTATTATCGAAGCCAACTTTGCGCTTGTACAACAGCGTAATGATACAACCCGAACGTGGTTAAGTTTTTGGGCGCAATCGATGCATGATGAAGAATTACACCGACTACAAAATGTAAACAGTAAACGCTTGCAAAGTAATTTAGCATTTTCTTTTAAACAATTAATGCCTATTGAGCAAGCAAATCAAGCTGCAGAACTTAGCGCCGCAATGATCGATGGCCTATGGTTAAGAGCAGTACTGAGTAAATCAGACAATAATCAGTTTAAACACTGTGAAAAGTTAGCAAAAAGCTATGTACTTTCACTTATCAAGCAATATGGAGCCTAGCGTGACTACACCTGTCTATCAAAATTTTATTAACGGCCATTTTCTTGCAAACCAGAACGGCAAAACATTTGATGTAACAAACCCAGCAACGGGCGAGGTTATTTACGCAGTAGAAATTGCCGACGAATTTATTCAAAACGCAGCCATTGCCAGTGCAAAGCAAGGTTTTGCACAGTGGTCAGCAATGACACCTATTGAACGTAGTCGTATTTTATTAAAAGCAGTGGCTATTTTACGCGAGCGCAATGATGAGCTAGCACTTGTAGAAGTACTCGACACCGGCAAACCAATGCAAGAAGCTAATTGTGTTGATATTGAAACCGGCGCTGATGTAATTGAATACTTTGCAGGCCTTGCGCCAGCACAAGTAGGCCAACAACAAATGGTTGGTGATGACTTTTACTACACACGTAAAGAGCCATTAGGTATCTGTGCGGGTATAGGTGCATGGAACTACCCACTACAAATTGCATGTTGGAAGTCGGGCCCTGCCCTTGCTGCTGGTAATGCATTTATATTTAAACCATCTGAAGAAACACCACTTGGCGCTATTAAACTTGCAGAAGTATTTGTTGAAGCTGGTGTACCTGCAGGTGTGTTTAATGTTGTTCAAGGCGCAGGCGATGTAGGCCAGTGGCTAACGCAGCATAGCGATATTGATAAAGTATCGTTTACGGGTGAAGTAGGCACAGGTAAAAAAGTAGTAGCGAGTGCTGCCGGTACGTTAAAAGATGTCACGATGGAACTTGGTGGTAAATCTCCACTATTAGTATTTGATGATGCCAACATAGAGCAAGCGGTTAGCGCTGCTATGTTAGGTAACTTTTATACGCAAGGCGAAATTTGTACTAACTGTACACGTATTTACGTTCATAAAAATGTATATCAGCAGTTTATTGATGAACTTAAAGCGCGCACTGAGAAAAACATTATTGCTGGCGACCCACAAGATTTAAATACAAACTTTGGCGCACTTATCTCTAAAAAGCACCAAGAACTAGTAATGAGCTACGTTAATAAAGGCATCGAAGAAGGTGCAACGCTATTAACTGGTGGTACAACGCTTTCACCTGAATCTGCACCTAATGGCTATTTTGTAGCACCAACTGTGTTCATTGATTGCAACGACGATATGACAATCGTTAAAGAAGAAATATTTGGCCCTGTAATGAGCGTGCTTGTTTTTGACGACGAAGACGATGTTATTGCACGCGCTAACGCAACCCACCTAGGCTTGGCCGCAGGCGTATTTACTAGCGATATTAAACGTGCGCACCGCGTTATCCATAAGTTACAAGCCGGTATTTGTTGGATTAATGCATACGGTAACTCACCTGCTGAAATGCCTGTTGGCGGTTATAAGCAATCGGGTATTGGCCGTGAAAATGGTATACAAACTCTTGATCAATACACGCAAACTAAGTCTATTTATGTTGGTATGGCCGACATAGAAAGCCCATTTTAAGGCGCCCTACTATGAGTAATCATTACGACTATATTATTGTTGGCGCGGGTTCGGCGGGTTGTGTTTTAGCAAACCGTTTATCTGAAGATTCAAGTAACCGCGTGTTACTACTAGAAACTGGCGGTAGTGATAAAAGTATTTTTATAAAAATGCCAACCGCGTTATCTATTCCTATGAATAGTGACAAATATGCATGGCAGTTTCATACGCAGCCTGAGCCTCATTTAGATAACCGTGAGATGCATTGTCCTCGAGGCAAAGTATTAGGTGGTTCGTCATCTATTAATGGCATGGTATACGTACGTGGCCACGCAAAAGATTTTGACGAATGGCAGCAACACGGTGCAAACGACTGGGATTACCAATCGTGTTTACCGTATTTTCAAAAAGCAGAAAGCTTTTATCTTGGTGAAAATACTTACCGTGGTGGCAAAGGCCCGCTTGGCGTTAATAACGGCAACGAAATGAAAAACCCGCTTTACCGCACCTTTATCAAAGCAGGTGTACAAGCCGGTTACGCGTCTACAGATGATTATAATGCGTCGCAGCAAGAGGGTTTTGGCCCAATGCACATGACCGTAAAAGACGGCGTGCGCAGCTCTGCTTCGCGTGAGTATTTAGACCCTGTTAAATCGCGTAGTAATTTAACAATTATTACAGGTGCGCTAGCACAGCGCGTGATTTTAGATGGTAAAAAAGCCACTGGCATTGAATACAAAGTAAATGGCGACGTTAAAACAGCACATGCTGCAAAAGACGTAATATTAAGTGCAGGCCCAATCGGCTCTCCACATATTTTACAACTCTCTGGTATTGGTGATACTCAAGCGCTTGAAAAAGCAGGCGTTGAAGTACAGCATCATCTACCTGGTGTTGGTCAAAACTTACAAGATCATCTTGAGTTTTACTTTCAATACAAGTGTAAGCAACCTATCACGCTTAACGGCAAACTAGGCATTGTTTCAAAAGGGTTGATTGGTGCGCGCTGGTTATTAACGCGTTCGGGTTTAGGTGCAACGAATCATTTTGAATCGTGTGCGTTTATTCGCTCAAAACCAGGTGTTGAATGGCCAGATATTCAATATCACTTTTTACCAGCGGCTATGCGTTACGATGGTAGAAGTGCATTTGCAGGTCATGGTTTTCAGGTACATGTGGGTCATAACAAACCAAAAAGTCGCGGTAGTGTCACTATTGCTTCTGCGAACCCTGAGCAACCACCAACCATTTTATTTAATTACCTTGAACACCAAGACGATATTGAAGGCTTTAGAGCGTGCGTTCGCTTAACACGCGACATAATCGAACAAAGTGCCTTTGATGAATACCGCGATGAAGAAATTCAACCAGGTAAACATATTCAAACAGATGAAGAAATAGATGCCTTTGTACGCCAAGCCGTAGAAAGTGCCTACCACCCTTCTTGCTCATGCAAAATGGGTGAAGATGATATGGCCGTTGTTAATTCAAATACGCAAGTACATGGTATTGAAGGATTACGTGTTGTTGACTCATCTATATTCCCAACAGTTCCTAACGGAAACTTGAATGCGCCTACTATTATGGTTGCCGAAAAAGCAGCTGACATAATTTTAGGTAAAGAACCATTACAGAAATCGGATGTGAATGTTGCCATAACAACAAACTGGCAAGAAACACAACGTAGTACGGAGATCTAACTTTAGCCACATGCTTAGGTTTAGTCTCGTCGGGCTAAACCAATGCGTGCCTTGCAGTGGCACACGATGTAAATAGGTTACGTTGTGTTAATGCGAGAATAAAACAATAAAATACGGAGTGCTTATGAATTATTTTTATTCATTACTGGAGGGTAACAATGACTATTTGGCTTAATGCAGGCATCATTTTTACCTTACTTGCTATTATCACTATTTTAATTAAATGGGGTAATGTTCGCGTAGTAGGTGTAACACCAGTTCGAACCTTTACCTTTATAGCAATACTATTTACTTCTGGCCTAGATGTTGGCCTTATTATGTTTCCTTTAACTGAGTTTGCAGGTTATGCAGACATAAAAGCAAGCCCAGAATACGCGTTTGCAAATCCACTGGCTATTGAGTTTGGCTACTGGGGATTTTTGATCTGGGGATTTTACTTTCTTACGTGCTTTTATTTCTGTGTAATAGAACCTAAAGTGAAATTTTTCGAAATTCCTTGGGTTAAATTTATCAATAACGTTGTAATTATTGGTACATGTGCATTTACCGCTTATTTGCTGCTTACAAACCTACCGTGGTATTTACCCGAATTAGGCGATGGAACAAGTATAGTTTCTGAGTTTTACTTAATTGTGTTTGCTGCTATCTGTTTTGCTGTGTACTCAAGTACTGATATTAAATATGTACGTATTTTAAGTATTTCTACTACATGGTTATTCTTAGCTTTAATCGCCTTTATGTGGACTGGCGCATTTGTGATAGGTGATGGTCAAATGTCAGCATTTACAGATAACTTAGGTTCTATTGGTACTTACTTTGCAAACATTAATGAATTTGTTTTACCGCTTAATGATTACCATGAGTTTTACTTATTCTGGTGGTTTGCGTGGAGCATAATGATTGGTCAATTTACATCACGCTTTGTTGGTGGACTTAAAACATACCAAGTATTAGGTGCAATGTTGATTTTCCCTTCTATTCCTATTGCGATTTGGTTTAGCGTACTTTATCACTACCATGAAGCGGGCATCCCAACTCAAGGTATTAAAAACTTCGCTATGGTATTTGTAGGTATTGTATTTGTAATTAACTCACTTGATTCGTTAGTGCGTTTATATACAGATAACCTAAACTTTACCGTAAAGCGTTTTGGCAAAATGAAATACATAATCGGAAATGTTGTTGCTCTATCATTACTTACACTATTGTTTAAATTAGAATTTTTACAAATTCAGTGGGTAGGCGCATTAGTTATCGGCTTGTTCTTTATCTGTGCAGCCTTTATTGGTTACAGTAAATTTAAAACAGTAACGAATATAGATAGCTCACCAAAAGCAAACGCAATTGATTACACAAAAATAGACACAGTACACTAGGGATTAATAATGAATAACAAACTAAAACAACTTGTAGTAGCACTACCATTTGCACTTTTATCAACAACTGCAGCAGCTGATTGGTCAACAACAATCACTGCAGCGTCTGACTACACTTTTAATGGTGTAACACAGACCGATAGCGACCCTGCAATTCAAGGCAGCTTAGATTATGCCTTTGATAGTGGTGTTTACGCTGGTGTTTGGGCCTCAAACGTAGATTTTGGTGACGACACTGATTTTGAGCTTGATGCTTACTTAGGTAAATATGTACAACTTGATGAGCAATTCAGCGTTGATTACGGTATCGCTTATTACACTTAT
Organism: Pseudoalteromonas sp. SR45-1; assembly: GCF_014163655.1. NCBI lineage: Bacteria > Pseudomonadati > Pseudomonadota > Gammaproteobacteria > Alteromonadales > Pseudoalteromonadaceae > Pseudoalteromonas > Pseudoalteromonas sp. SR45-1. The sequence continues at coordinate 167,049 of NZ_JACJDR010000012.1, forward strand.
CAAGGTAATAACAGTGACGGTAACTACGCTGAAGCTTACACTAAGTTTGGTTATGCAAGTGAATACGGCCAAACTGAGCTTAACTTTTGGTATAGCTGGGATTACTTTGGAACAGGTGCGGGTCATGTAATTTCAATGGTTGCTCACACTTATGAACTAGCTCCAAATCACGCACTACGTGCAAGTTTTGATATTTCAAACTCACTTGATGGTGAAAAGTGGGCTTGGGATACAAACCAGAAAAAATCGTACAAGCACTACCGCCTAGCTTATCAAACAAGCTACGAAGGTTTTGGTATTGAAGTGGCTGCTGAAAACACTAGCTTAGATTACGATTATGCTGATGAGCGTATTGTACTTGCTGTTTCACGCACATTTGATCTTTAATACATTAATTACTGATTAAACAAAAAATGCCACTCTATTTAGAGTGGCATTTTTATTTGTAAAATAACTAACTAACTAAC